>CAMAIG010000097.1 GCA_945835085.1 uncultured Ruminococcus sp.
TATATGCATAATTCAAAAAAGTTCGCCGCAAAGATCTTTGATTTTCTTTGCGGCGATATTTTTTGAGAAAGTAAATTTTATTCCGTCCTCAAGGCCTCTACAGGATCCTTTTTAGCTGCAACGCCCGAAGGAATAAGTCCTGCGATAAGCGTGAGCACCATACTTATTGCCACAAGGATAACTCCTGCTGCGGGTGGCAGGAATGCCTTCAGCCCTTCTATCTCGGTAAGGCTGTATATGATAGCATTTATGGGTATCAGTGCAAGGAGAGATACTCCTATGCCGATAACTCCCGCTGCAAGTCCCACAAGAAGTGTTTCGGCGTTGAATACCGTTGAAACGTCCTTCTTGGAAGCACCGATAGCACGGAGAATACCGATCTCTCTTGTTCTTTCAAGAACGGAGATATAGGTGATTATTCCTATCATTATGGAGGATACCACAAGGGATATTCCCACGAATGCTATGAGCAGATAGGATATTCCGCTGATGATATCCGTAATGGAGGACATCAGCAGTGCGATATAATCCGTGTATTTTATCTTGTCCTCTTCCTCCACGCTGTCGTTATATCCGGCAATGGCTTCGGAAATGATATCCTTCTGGGCAAATGTGCTTGCAAATATCCTTATCTCGGCAGGGTCGTCAAAATCGGCACAGCCCAGCTTCCTGAGATTTTGCTCATAGGAGGAGGTTGAAAATTCGTCGGGGATATACTCATCAAAAACCATTGCATACTGCTCGTCGATATACTCTGTATTATCAAACTGCATTGCAAGCATTTCATCTGTGAGCTGGGAAAGCTGCATTGCAACGCCTTCCGCATACTGAGCCTTATACTGCTCTGCCATTGCTTCTCTCACATATTCTGTGAGAGTATCGTCGTCCATCTGCTTGATAAAGGATTCAACGGAGCTTGCGTCCACACCCATTTCCGACGCATAGCTTTCAAGTATCATATTTTCCAGATCTTCTCTTGTATACTGCGAAAGATAACCATCGGTCATTTCGTCAACGTCCTTTTGGAGCGGCTTTGATGAAATGAACCTGAACATCTCCGCTTTTTCTCCCACAGTTGTAAGGGCAGATAAATATTCCCTTGCCCTTTCAGCCTTTTCGGCTTCGGAAGGCTCCTCATAGTCCTCAGGCTTGAAGGGCAGACCCGAGATAATATCTGTATCCTCGTTTTCCTTCTGTTCAATAACTGCCTGGCTTGCATTGGTTTCTGTTATCATATACTCGGTAAGTGCATAGGTATAGCCGAGATATGTGGTGGACTGGTCATTGTTTGAATTATCGGAGGGACGGATAAATCCCACTATTTTAAGATCTATTCCCACATCATCGGAATTGAACAGATATTCAAGTCCTGCCTCTGTTTCGGTAAGGTCAACATAGCCCTTGCCGTTTTCGGCGGTGCGGTAATATTCTCCCGGAAGTATGAGCTTGAACTCTCTGTCGGAGAAATCCTCATAGCTCCACGAGGTTTCGCCGTAATCCTCGATGACCTCTCCCTTCATTGCCTTTTTCATGATATCGGGAAGATCGTCGGTATCCTTAACGCCCATGGTGTAGAGAACAATATCGGGAAGCTCGTTATATTTTGAAAGTATGACCACTACCTCGTCCTTTGCCTCGGGCCATCTTCCGTTAACAAGCTCATAGCGGTCATAGACCACGTCGCTGATAAGCTCGCCGTTCTCACCGGGTATGAATTCCTCCCACAGCTCAAGATCCATCATGGAAAGCATGGTATTGGTCGCCATGGAAGCCTGTGCGGTGGCAGAGCTGTCAAGACCCATGGAATTGCCGTAAACCTCGGCAAGATCGCATTTTACGATATCCCCCGAAGGGTCCTTGGTAAATATCTGCAGGGGAACATCATATGAATAGGATATTGCGCTGGTATTATTGCGGATAGTTTCACTGTTTTCAAGGAATTTCTTGAAATCTGCCATGTTATTCGTTCTCTTTGCAGAGCTGTTCATGGCATTGAACATTTCATAAACATCGGTGTTTGCATAAACGCCCTCACGGGCTTCTTCCCTTGCCGCCTTATGTCTGTCCATAATAGCCGTCATTATGGTAGATGTATCGGCAGTTTCACGGACTATCTGTATGGGGTATGATGAAAGGGTATCCTCCTGAATTTTGTTGATATAGGTATTTATTCCCGTGGAAAGGGAAAGGATAAGTGCGATGCCTATGATACCGATTGAGCCTGCAAAGGCTGTCAGAAAGGTGCGTCCCTTTTTGGTCATAAGGTTATTGAGAGAAAGGGAAACCGCAGTTCCAAATGACATGGAAACACGCTTCTTCTCTGCTGTCTTAGCCGTTTCCTCCTTTTCCGGCTCATAAGGGTCGGAATCGCTTACAAGTGTGCCGTCCTTGATGCGGACTATTCTCGTTGCATACTGCTCTGCAAGCTCGGGGTTATGTGTTACCATTATAACGAGCTTATCCTTTGCTATCTCCTTGAGAAGCTCCATTACCTGTACTGAGGTTTCGCTGTCAAGAGCGCCGGTAGGTTCGTCGGCAAGAAGTATATCGGGGTTATTGATAAGTGCTCTTGCAATTGCAACACGCTGCATCTGACCTCCCGACATCTGATTGGGCTTCTTGTGAAGCTGATTGCCCAGTCCCACCTTTTCAAGGGCTTCAATGGCTCTCTTTCTTCTCTCTGCCTTTGAAACGCCCGAAATTGTCAGCGCAAGCTCAACATTTGCAAGGACTGTCTGGTGAGGGATAAGGTTATAGCTCTGGAAAATAAAGCCTATGGAATGGTTGCGGTATGCGTCCCAGTCACACTCCTTATATTCCGTTGTGGAAACGCCGTTTATCACAAGGTCGCCCGAGGTGTAGTGGTCAAGTCCTCCTATGATATTCAGCAGGGTGGTTTTTCCGCAGCCTGAGTGTCCGAGGATCGCCACAAATTCATTTTCACGGAAATTGATGCTAATTCCGTTGAGCGCACTTACGACATTCTCACCTGAGCCGTAGTGCTTGACTATTTCTTTTAATGTCAGCATTCTATCTTTCCTTTCATCATAAAATGCCTATAATCCTATAAAAAAGTACCTTTTATTGTACCACATAAGTATAATACTGTCAATATTTTTTTATTATTATTCCAACAAATTAATTTTCCGAAAGTATTAATAAAATAATTATAACAGCTTAATCCTAAGGGTGTAAAATATACACGAGGAAGTGATGATATGGACATAGGCTTCGGGACAGCTGCTGTTATTTGCTATTTTCTCGCAATAAATCTGTATGCTGTGACTATCACCTGTATTGACAAAAGACGCTCGAAAATAAACGGGAAAAGAAGAATATCCGAAAAGACCTTGTTTGCCGCTGCTGCTCTGGGCGGTGCATCGGGAATGTATATTACAATGAGAGCTATCCGTCACAAGACCCGACACAAGCGTTTCATGGCAGGCATTCCCTTGATAATGGCAGCCCATATACTTATCATCGGGGCGGCAGCTTTCATTTATCTGAAAAGCAAGGGCATTATTCTATTATAGTTATCAAAAAACAGCCGTATATTGCAGAGAATATGCTTATCTGCAATATACGGCTTTATCAGCTGTCGGGGCAGAGCTTTCCGAGAATGTCCGAAAATATCCTGCCTTCGATACGGTATATATCCCTGACGGGAACGCTCTCGCCTCCCGAAAGGACGATCGCTCCCGCACCGCTGTCAAACCATCTGAAATTCCCTTTGAGCCTGTGATATGCTCCCCCGCTCTTTTTTCTGTCAGCCACAAAATACTCGATATCTATCTCGGGCAGCTCGGAAGCGTGCTCAATGAGTATCTGTGTTTTCATGTCAAGCTCCGCCGCTCTGTCATCATCAAGCTCGAGCCTGCTGTCGGTAAGCCTTGCGGTTTCCGTTACCGCTTCATCATATCCCGAAAGAGCGGCAAAGGGTGCAAACTGCGCTGCCCTGTTATATACCGACATCGGATAATGCTTTTTTGAAGATGGGTGCGGCATATTTATTATCTTATCATATCTCATAGATCTGCTCCTGCACAGTATCGGCGCTGCTCACCTGCCCATTCTGCCCGTATATGAACAGCACAGTGCTTGCTGCCATCATACACGAAAGCATTATAAGGGTGATACGGTCACGTCTTTTCATTTTTCTTATTGTCTTTTTCATTCTGTTCTCTCCTGTTTTATAATATTAGGGCTTATCATGTCCCCGATAATACTATATCATATATGCTGTGTAAAAAAACCGACAGCTGACATATCATGCTCTGTGCCCCCCTATCTCACCGTTTCTGCTGACAGTGGTTGCACCATCGCAGAAATTCATTCCTCTGAGCACCGCATTTTTTCCGTATTTCTGCTTCATTTTCAGTATTGCCTGCTGCATTCGTTTCTCACGCATTTCGGCAGCCTCCTCTTTCTCACGGCGCTCCTTCTGCTCTGAAAAGTCGGAAAAGAGATCAAGCTGCTCACAACCATTTTCATATACGGCGTCACAATCTCTTATAACGTGATTTGCGGTTATATTTATCCTTCGTACAAGCAGTGACTTATCGGATATCCTTTCCATAAGCTCCGCTGCCGCTTTTGTTAATGCTCTTGATGAGGAGGTATATCTGCCGAGATTTGCTGTGCCGTGTGCATGGACAGGAACTGCTCTGCCGTAATGATCTGCCTTTATCTCCCCACGGTATGACGAGCTTATCTCATAATTTCTCATATTCTCCCTGTCATAGCCGATAGTAAGCACTATCTGATCGGCAGCAAGCCCCTTTTCCACAAGCTCCAGCGAAAGAATATCTGCCATTTCACGGACAATAAGTGCAGCCTTCTCATAATCATAGGGACATTTGAGCACCTGACCCCGGCTTATGCTCTTGCTCTCGGGTCTGTATGCTTTTATATCGGACATTCTGCAAGGCTCCCAGCCCCAGGCATGATCTATAAGCAGCTCCGCATTTATCCCGAACATTTTATAAAGCAGATCCTCATTGCGAAGGGAAAGCTCTGCCACATCGCCCATGGTGTAGATATATTTTTCCTCCAGCTTTTTTGCGATGCCTCTGCCCACACGCCAGAAATCGGTTATAGGTCTGTGATCCCAGAGATTTTTTCGGTAGGACATTTCATCAAGCTCGGCTATCCTTGCACCGTTTTCATCGGCGGGAAGCTTCTTTGCGACTATATCCATTGCCACCTTGCACAGATACAAATTTGTTCCGATGCCTGCCGTGGCGGTTATCCACGTTTCGGAAAACACGTCCCGTATAATAACGGAAGCAAGCTCCCGTGCTGTGAGCTTATATGTGCCGAGGTAATCGGTAACGTCCATGAAAACCTCATCAACGGAATATACATGGATATCCTCGGGAGCTACATATTTCAGATAAATATTATAGATACGGGTGCTGTAATCCATATAAAGAGCCATTCTCGGAGGAGCGGTTATATATAAAAGCTCACGGGAGGGGTCTGCTTTAAGCTCGCTGTCTATATAAGAGCCTTCCGATAATTTTTTCCCGGGAGCGGTGAGCCTGCGCTGATCGTTTATCTCCCGCACCTTTTGGACTACCTCAAAAAGCCGAGGTCTGCCCGGGATACCATATGCCTTTAGAGGCGGCGAAACCGCAAGGCAGATAGTCTTTTCCGTCCTTCCGGGGTCTGCCACAACAAGATTTGTCCCCAGGGGGTCAAGACCTCTTTCCACACATTCCACGCTTGCATAAAAGGATTTGAGATCAATTGCTATATATGAACGCTCAGACATCTTCTCTCTTCCTTTCTTCTTAGGTTTACTCTTTCCGTAATTATTATAACACCTTTAAAGCAATAGATTCAATAGTAAAACAGCACAAAATAGAACATATGTTCTTATGCATATATACAAACATATGTTCTGTAATTTCCAAATAAAAAAGCCGATGCAGCATAATACACTGCATCAGCTGTTATATATATTTCGTCGGCAGAATTATATTTCTCTGCCACGTTCACCTGTCTGATTTCTCTTTATCTTCTTGGAGGTCGTTTTTTCAAATTCGGTATCTCTTATCCTGAGCCTTCTTATAGCCTTGGCTGAGGAAACAGTCTTGTTGACCGCTGCTGTCTTTTCCTTGAAAAGTGCGGGGATATCTCCGTCAAATTCCTTGTTGGGATAGATCTCTGCGGTTATCTGTCCGTTCTCTGCATAAACAAGTATCTCGGAAATCCAGTCAATACCCGCAAACTTGTTTTCCAGCTCCTCGGGAGAAACATTCTCGCCGTTGCTGAGGATAATGAGATTTTTCTTTCTTCCTGTGATAAATATTCTATCGTTTTCAACATAGCCCAGATC
>CAMAIG010000098.1 GCA_945835085.1 uncultured Ruminococcus sp.
AAAATGCCGAGGGGCTGCAGGCAAAGCTTTTTGCAAAGCTTGAATATTTTAATCCCGCAGGCAGCGTCAAGGACAGAGTTGCAAAGGCAATGATAGAGGACGCTGAGAAAAAGGGAGCATTAAAGCCCGGCAGCGTTATCATTGAGCCTACAAGCGGAAACACGGGCATCGGTCTTGCGGCAGTTGCAGCTTCAAGGGGCTACAGGATAATAATCGCCATGCCCGAAACCATGAGCATAGAGCGCCGCAATCTTATGAAGGCATACGGTGCAGAGCTTGTTCTCACCGACGGAGCAAAGGGAATGAAGGGTGCTATCGAAAAGGCTGAGGAGCTTGCAAGGGAGATACCAAACAGCTTTATCCCCTCTCAGTTCACAAACCCCGCAAATCCTCAGGCGCATTTTGACACCACGGGCGTTGAGATATGGAATGATACCGACGGAAAGGTCGATATCTTTGTTGCAGGTGTAGGCACAGGCGGAACGATCACAGGCACAGGAAAATATCTCAAATCGAAAAATCCCGATATAAAGATAGTTGCCGTTGAGCCGAAAAGCTCTCCCGTACTTTCGGGAGGAGCGCCCGGCCCTCACAAGATACAGGGCATAGGTGCAGGCTTTATTCCCGAAGCCCTTGACACCTCCGTTTATGACGAGATAATCACCGTTGATAATGACGACGCCTTTGCAGCAGGCAGGAAGATAGCACATTCCGAGGGAATACTTGTGGGAATATCCTCGGGTGCTGCTGTATGGGCAGCCGAAGAGCTTGCAAAGCGTCCCGAAAACAAGGGTAAGATAATAGTTGCGCTTCTGCCCGACACGGGTGAGAGATATCTTTCCACTCCCATGTTTGCGGAATAATTAGATTTTGTGCTGCTGTATAAAAAAATATGCGGCAGCACTTTTTCTATCGAAAAGAAGCAATATACTTAGTTCAAAAACTTATACAAAAAATTGATTTGTCAAAAACGTGCCACCGGCACGTTTTTGAGGGTAAGTTTTGTGGGGGCACCTTAAAAGGGGAGGCGGTCGTGTTCGCCTCCCCTCGAAATGCTGTCGCATTTCTCACCCCTTGCTCCGTTTTTGAAGCATTAAGGGGATTTCGCCGTCTGCGGACGGCGACCGAGGGCGCTGCCCTCTGGACACCCGCCACCTTTGAAAAGGTGGACCAAACTTTAGGTGGAGTTTATTTGTGATGATTTGTTTGTAAAGTGCACGAAGCTTTTAACTTGCGTTTGTTTGTGCGGATTTTTCATTTTGCACGTTACCTTTTTGCAAAAAATGGCTGCTGCACCTCAGACAGATGCAGCAGCCTTGCTTATTATTCCGATTATGATCATTCGGCATCCTGGAGAGCGTCGTAACCGATCTCACCCGTTCTTACTCTTACAACATCTTCAACATTGTAAACGAAGATCTTGCCGTCACCGATATGACCTGTGAAAAGTGCCTTGCGGGCTGTGTTTACTACGTCCTCAACAGGTACCTTGCACACGATAACATCTACCTTTACCTTAGGAAGCAGCGAAGGCTCAACGGGTGTTCCACGGTAATATTCGCCTGCACCCTTCTGTGTGCCGCAGCCAAGTACCTGAGTTACTGTGAAGCCTGTTACGCCGATGTCGGCAAGGGCTTTCTTGAGTGTTTCAAACTTGCCCTGCTTGCAGATAACGGAAACCTGTGTGAATTTCATGCCGTCGTCGGCAACGGGAGTCTTTGCGGAGCTTGTGTATACAACGGGAACTGCCTCGGATTCGCTTGCAGGCTCGCTCTCGGGAGATGTCGCACCTGTGAAAATGGAGTTCGATACGGGCATGAAGTCTGCATATGCGGAGGGAAGTCCGTGTTCTGTGATATCAAGTCCTCTTGTTTCCTCCTCACGGGAAGCACGAAGTCCGAAGATACCCTTGATAGCAAGGAATGTGATCGTTATTGTAACTGCTGTGAATGCAACTATTGCACCGATGCCAAGGAGCTGCACGCCCAGAAGATCAAAGCCGCCGCCATAGAAAAGACCCTTGCCCATGATCTGGTTTGCACCGAAGCTTACGCCGTCGCCATAGCCTCTTGCAAATGCGGGAGCCTTGTCTGTTGCGAAAAGACCTACTGCAATAGTACCCCAGATGCCGTTCATGCAGTGAACTGCAACTGCACCTACGGGGTCATCAACATGGAGCTTGTAGTCAAGGAGCCATACGCCGAATACTACGAGAAGTCCTGCAACTGAACCGATTATGATAGCGCCGAATGCGTCTGTTACGTCACAGGAAGCTGTGATAGCAACAAGTCCTGCGAGAGATGCGTTAAGGCACATGGAAACATCGGGCTTGCCGTATTTTATCCATGTGAAGATCATGCATACCACAGTTGCGACTGAGGGGGCGATAGTTGTTGTTACGAAAATTGAGCCAAGCTCCTCTACGCTTACAGCAGCAGCGCCGTTGAAGCCGTACCAGCCGAGCCAGAGGATAAACACGCCCAGAGCGCCGATTGTAAGGGAATGTCCGGGGAATGCGTTTACCTTTGTGACCTTGCCGTCCTTATCGGTAACGAACTTGCCGATACGGGGACCAAGGATCTTTGCGCCGATAAGTGCACAAACGCCGCCGACCATATGTATGCAGGCAGATCCTGCAAAATCATGGAAGCCCATCTGTGCCAGCCAGCCGCCGCCCCATACCCAGTGAGCTTCGATGGGGTAGATAAGACCGGAGATAACTGCGGAATATACGCAGTAGGAAAGGAACTTTGTTCTTTCTGCCATAGCACCCGAAACTATTGTTGCGGTGGTTGCGCAGAAAACAAGGTTGAATATGAAGTTTGAGAAATCGAAATTCTCGAAGGAGGTGAAAATGTCGAAGCCGGGCTTGCCGATAAGTCCCACAACATCTTCACCGAGAAGAAGACCGAAGCCTATCAGGATAAACATTACTGTGCCGATGCAGAAGTCCATCAGATTCTTCATAATGATGTTTCCTGCGTTCTTCGCTCTTGTAAATCCTGTTTCTACCATTGCAAAGCCTGCCTGCATCCAGAAGACCAGGGCAGCGCCTATCAGGAACCAGACGCCGAAGACCTCGCCGCTGACGACTTCCTGAACACTTGTCATAATTTCGTCTGTCATAAAATTCATCCTCCCAATCCGAAAACAAAAAACGACACCGCAAAATGCAATATCTATATTAAGAAATTGCATTTTCTTCGGCGCCATTGCCTGTTCTCTTTATGTTTTGATTATATACTAATTTGCAGGATTTGTCAATATAAAAATCATAAGTTTATGGAATTACACATATCAAACCCTGCAAATATCCTGTTCTGTTATGCATTTTCTATACAAATCAGATGATTTGTGAACAATATCAATATTTTTATTGCAAGTTATGGATAATAATCCTGCATTTTGTTCATTTTTGTTGATATGGGTCGATGCTTTTAAATAATGCAGGATAGTTATGTATAATATTGCATATCTGTTCATAATTATGACCCTTAGAAAAAGTCCTTCCCTCATTGACACGGGGAGTAAAATGTGGTAAAATGAGGTATAAATATAGTATATGACCGAAAACTTTCCGTAAGGAGCGATAATATGAGCATTTCACTTGAAGAAGCCCGCAGCAGAGCCAATGAGCTCAGCCGCGAGATAGAGGAGCATAATTACAGCTATTATGTGCTGGACGACCCTTCCATCGACGATTTTGAGTATGACGCACTTATGCGGGAGCTCAAAGACCTTGAAGCCCTTTATCCCCAGCTTGTGACCCCCGATTCCCCAACACAGCACGTTGGCGGCTATGCCCTTAATACCTTTGAAAAGGTGGAGCATACCGTTCAGATGGGCTCTCTCCAGGACGTTTTTTCCAAGGAACAGGTGGTTGCCTTTGTGAAAAAGTGCGGGGAGGCTATGGGAAGTGCGCCCCTGTTTTCCGTTGAGCCGAAAATCGACGGGCTTTCCGTGTCCTTGGAATATGAAAACGGTGAGTTTGTCCGTGGTTCTACGAGAGGGGACGGTTTTGTGGGCGAGGACGTTACCGCAAATCTCAAAACTATCCGCTCCATACCCAAAAAGCTCCCCGAAGCCCTGCCATTTCTTGAGGTAAGGGGCGAGGTATATATGCCCCGAAAGGCATTTGAAGCCCTGGTGGAGCAGCAGGAGCTTGACGGAGAAAAGCCCTTTAAAAATCCAAGAAACGCCGCCGCAGGCTCACTCAGGCAGAAAGACCCCAAGATAACCGCAAAGCGTGGACTTGGCATTCTTATCTTCAATATACAGCAGGTAAACGGCGCTGAGCTTAATTCCCACAGCCGCTCCCTTGAAATGCTGAGAAAGCTGGGTTTCCCCGTTGTGGAGGAAAAAATTTCGGACAGCGCCGAAAAAATTTCCGAGATAATCGACGGCATCGGCGAAAACCGCAGCAAATATCCTTATGATATCGACGGCGCAGTGGTAAAGGCTGACAGCTTTTCCGTCCGTGATGCTCTGGGTGCGGCGGCAAAGTACCCGAAATGGGCTGTGGCTTACAAATATCCCCCCGAGGAGAAGTCAACAAAGCTCCTTAGCATTGAGGTAAGCGTTGGCAGGACGGGTGCTATCACCCCTACCGCAGTTTTTGAGCCGGTACAGCTTGCAGGCACTACCGTCAGCCGTGCCGTCCTTCACAATCAGGAATTTATCAGCGAGAAGGATATCCGAATCGGTGACACTATCCTTGTGAGAAAGGCGGGAGAGATTATCCCCGAGGTCATTCGCTCCCTTGCCCATGAGGAAGGCTCGAAGCCCTATTTTCTTCCCGAGGTTTGCCCCGTTTGCGGCACTCCCGCAGTGAGATATGAGGACGAATCGGCGCTCAGATGCCCCAATGCGGAATGTCCCGCACAGCAGTTCAGAAACATTATCCACTTTGCTTCAAAGGGCGCAATGAGCATTGACGGCATGGGCCCTGCGGTCATTTCGGCACTTCTCGAAAAGGGACTTATCAAAACTGTTGCGGATATATACACTCTCAAAACCGAGGACATTGCAGGGCTTGAACGCATGGGCGAAAAGTCTGCAAAAAATCTCATTGACGCTGTTGAAGCATCAAAAAACGCTCCTCTTGACAGGGTGATATTCGCCCTTGGCATCAGGGGCTTAGGCGCAGCGGCGGCAAAGCTCCTTTGCGACAGGTTCGGCTCGGTTGACGCCATTATGTCGGCTTCGGCGGAGGAAATCGCAAAAATTGACGGCTTTGGGGGCGTAATGAGCGAAAACACCGCAAAGGCATTCAAAGAGCCTCATTTTATCCATCTCATCACACGGCTGAGAGATGCGGGAGTGAAAATGGAATACCAAAGCACCGTTAAGGATAACCGTTTTGAGGGAAAGGTTTTCGTTCTCACAGGCACTCTCCCCACTCTCAAAAGAGATGAAGCCAAAAAGCTCATAGAAAGCTTCGGCGGAAAGGCGTCCTCCTCGGTTTCAAAGAAAACCGACTACGTTCTTGCGGGAGAGGAAGCGGGAAGCAAGCTTACAAAGGCACAGGAGCTTGGTATAGCCATTCTCACCGAAGATGAATTTTTAGAAATGTTAAAATGACCGGCGTTATGAACTTATCGGATTTTATTGTTAATAAAAATTTCACTTGCAGATATAGTCATACGGGGAATAATATGGTATAATAATAGTATTGCTATAATTTATATGGATACGGAGGGTCAATATATGCTCAGTGACATCGAAATTGCTCAGCAGGCCAAAATGAAAAAAATAGGCGAGATCGCCGCTTCACTCGGCATATCCGAGGACGACATCGAACCATACGGACATTATAAGGCAAAGCTTTCCGAGGAGCTTTTTGCAAAGACCGCAGATAAGCCCGACGGCAAGCTCATTCTCGTGACAGCTATAAACCCCACTCCCGCAGGAGAGGGCAAGACAACCATTTCCGTCGGACTTGCAGAGGCAATGGGCAAGATCGGCAAGAAGGCTGTGCTTGCGCTGAGAGAGCCTTCTCTCGGACCCGTTTTTGGAATAAAGGGCGGCGCTGCTGGGGGCGGTTACGCTCAGGTAGTGCCTATGGAGGATATCAATCTCCATTTCACAGGGGATATGCACGCCATCACATCGGCAAACAATCTCCTTTGTGCTATGCTTGACAACCATATGCAGCAGGGCAACGCTCTGGGCATTGACCAGCGCAGGATAATGATAGACCGCTGCCTTGATATGAACGACCGTGCCCTCAGAAACATCGTTGTTGGTCTTGGCGGCAAGATAAACGGCGTTCCCCGTCAGGACAGCTTCAGAATAACCGTTGCAAGCGAGGTCATGGCAATTCT
>CAMAIG010000099.1 GCA_945835085.1 uncultured Ruminococcus sp.
TTTTATTCTCCTTTCGTGTAATGTTTACCGGGCTGCGTTTATTTAAGATAGATACTATAAAGCACGTTTCCGAGGACACCGCATACAAGTCCCACAAGGGAGAAGGTGATAACTATCTTATATTCCGAAAATCCGCACATCTCAAAATGATGGTGGATAGGGGACATCTTGAATATGCGCTTTCCTGTGGTCTTGAAGCTTATTACCTGAAGCACTACGGACAGCGCTTCCAGTATGTATACAAGTGCTATGAGTATGAGCAGGAAATGCTGATGGGTTATAAATCCGAAGGCACACACCGATCCTCCCAGGAACATGGAGCCTGTGTCGCCCATGAATATCTTTGCGGGATTAAGGTTCCATACCAGAAAGCCCATGCAGCCTCCTGCAAGCGCCGATGCGAATATGGAATACTCCCACAGCCCCATGGAGGTGAATATCATAAGATATGACGCACAGAATACTACCGTTACCGTGCCGCAGAGTCCGTCTACACCGTCGGTGATGTTAACGGCATTTGTAAGGTAATAGAGGAACACTACCATAAGGGGATAATAGAATATCCCGAAGTTTATATCCCCGAAAAAGGGGAAGGTTATTACGGTGGAGGTATCCCCAAGAAGATACAGCACCGCCATAAATGCACAGTCGATGGTTATCTGCATTACGGTCTTTTCCCTTGCACGCAGACCCAGATTGCGCTTCTTTATTGCCTTGATGTAATCGTCGATAAAGCCTATCACGCCGTTGAGTATTGCAAAAACTATTCCTGCAATGAGCTTATACAGCCCGTTTGTTTCGGGAGTGAGGCTTATTTCCCTGCTTATGCTCCGCCACACGCCATAGCACACGGCACAGGATATTATTGTGCCTGCTATGAACATGAAGCCGCCCATTAGGGGAGTGCCGTTTTTGCTCTTCTGCCATGCGGGGCCTTTCTCATAGATGGTCGCTCCGAAGGAGAGCTTTTTGAAAAGCGGGATAAGATACAGTCCCGAAAGGGCTGCCACTGCAAATGCTATTCCCGCTGCCAGCAGATCTATCCAATATGGCATTTTATAGTGCTCCTTTTATTTATAATATTTGTCGATTATTTCTTCCATATGCATTCCTCGGCTTGCTTTATAGAGAACACAGTCGCCGTCGGACAGCTTGAAATTAAGGAAGTTCAGGATCGTTTCCTTATCGGGGGCATAGCAGCAGCTCAGTCCGCAGCGTTCTGCTCCCTTTGCAATGTATTTTGCATAGTTTCCGTAGCACACCAGAAGATCGAGTCCCATGGCTGCTGCATATTCACCTATTTCCTCATGTAGCTTCGGGGAATTTGCTCCAAGCTCCAGCATATCTCCAAGGACTGCTGCTCTTTTTCCGCCATAGCTTGGTTCAAGCTCACAAAGCACATCTATGGCTGCCTTCATTGAGTCGGGAGCGGCATTGTAGCAGTCTATGAGAAGGGTCTGCTCCTTTCGCTTTTCGATATGCTGCCTCAGACCGTCAAGCTCAAAGGTGGATAGCTTTTCTGCAATTCCCGCACCCTCACAGCCTGCTTCTGTGGCTGCTGCATAGGCTATAAGTGCGTCAAGAACATGATGCTTTCCTATGCAGGGAAGAGTTATGCGCTGCACCGCTTTTCCCTCATAAACCACATCAAATGAGGTCGAACCCGCTTCGGTGATGATATTGCGGGCGGTATAGTCACAGCCCTCGGAAACCATTCCGCAGGTTATTACTTTGCGGTCGGTGATGGTATTTTTTAGAGGAGCAAGGAGATCGTCATCTCCGTTTACGATAAGGGGGGCGTTTTCGGCTGCACCCTTCAGTATTTCAAGCTTTGCACGGAGTATGCCTTCACGGGAGCCCAGGTTTTCCGCATGGGACCAGCCGATGTTTGTTATTACTGCAATGGTTGGACGGCAGGTATCGGACAGGCGTTCTATCTCCCCGAAATGGGACATTCCCATTTCTATTACTGCTGCCTTATGCTCGGGACGAAGCTTCAGAAGTGTGAAGGGCAGACCTATCTCATTATTATGGTTGCCCTCTGTTTTGAGGGTTTCGTATTTTGAGGAGAGGGCAAGGGCTGTCATTTCCTTGGTAGTGGTCTTGCCCACGCTGCCTGTTATTCCCACAAGCTTGGGAGTAAATTTTTCTCTGTAATGCTTTGCTATGGCAAGTATTGCCTTGGCGGTGTCGTCCACCACTATACAGGGCAGATTTTTTATGGGACGGTTGGTTATGGCTGCAATAGCGCCCTTATTAATAGCGTCCTCCACAAAATTATGACCGTCAAAACGCTCTCCCTTGAAGGCGATGAAAACGGCTCCGGGACGGATAGACCTTGTATCGCTGATTATGCTGCCTGCATTTATTACACGTCGGGCAGAGGAGATATTCTCCCGTCTGCCGTTTGCTGCGGCGCAAAGCTCATCTATGCTCATGCCGCTGCAGAGTGATGCGTCTATTTTGATATCGGGCTTTTCGAGAGCTTTTAATGCCTCGGCACAGATCTCTCTCTCGTCAAAATGGATATGCACATTGTCCCTGAGCACCTGATAATCCTCATGTCCCTTGCCTGCAAGGACGATAACATCTCCCTTTCGGGCTATATTCACTGCATGGAAGATCGCATTCTTTCGGTCGGTTATGCGGTCATAGGGGACGTTATTATCCGTTTCTATTCCCGTGATTATTTCATCAATTATCTTATCGGGGTCCTCGTTTCGGGGGTTATCCGAGGTTATGATAAGGTAATCCGCATATTTTGCCGCTGCCTTTGCCATAAGGGGGCGCTTTGTGCGGTCACGATCTCCTCCGCAGCCGAACAGGCAGATAAGCCTGCCCTCGGTATTCTCCTTTATTGCAGGGAGCATATTCTCCAGGGCATCGGGGGAATGGGCATAGTCGCATACGATATAGAAATTGCGGCGGGTGGGGATTATCTCGCATCTTCCCCTTACTCCCTCAAAGCTGTTTACAGCGTTTGTTATCTTATCCATGGGCACACGGAGCTGGGAACATACCGCAATGGCTGCTATGGCGTTTGATATATTATAGCTGCCCATCATTTTAAGGCTGAAGGGGAAGCTTTTTCCCGGGAAGCAGAACCAGAATTTCGATGCACCGTCTACATACTTTATGTAGCTTGCATATACCGATGTTCCGCCCTTTATTCCGTAAGAAAACTTATTGCAGGTTATTTCGTTATAGAGCCGCTCGCCGAAGCTGTCCTCCGTATTTACAAAGGCAAGTTTGCAGTGATCGGTAAAGAGCTTTTTCTTGGCAAGATAATAGTTTTCCATTGTTCCGTGATAGTCAAGGTGGTCACGGGTCAGATTTGTGAACACTGCCGCTGTAAAGATGGCAGGTCCTATCCTGTTCTGCTCAAGGGCAAAGGAGGAAACCTCCATTACGCAGTATTTGCAGCCCTCGCTTACCATGCGGCGGAATATGGCATAAAGCTCCGATACCTTGGGGGTGGTGGGAGTGGAATCGTCACGGTCAAGGGGGGCTTTGCCTATGAGCGTGCCTGCTGTGCCGATAAGCCCTGCCTTTGCTCCCGCATAGGTAAGTATATGGTGTATCATTGTGGTCATTGTGGTCTTGCCGTTGGTGCCTGTTACTCCCACAAGTATCAGCTGCTTTTCGGGATGGTCATACCATGCGGCGATAAGCAGTCCATAGAATTTGCGGGTGTCGGACACTATTATCTGCTTTGAGCCAAGCTTCAGATCGTGGTCGCATACTACGACAGCTGCTCCCTTTTCAAGCATTTCCTCTGCTGCACTGTGACCGTCAAAGCTGTTTCCCTTGACGCACACGAAAATATTTCCGGGCTTTACGCTTCGTGTATCATCGGTTATCCCTGTGATATCGGCGTCCTTTCCAATATACCTGCTTTCGGCATACTGGGAGGTATCTTTCAGAAGCTCGCTTAACTTTTTTATTATTTCTTTCATGGCTCTTCTCCCGATCATATTATTGATTATTATCCTTCGTCCTTGACTATGAACGTTACTTCAACGACTGTTCCCACGGGGACTATGGTTCCCGGCAGATAGTTCTGGGAGTAGGCTACCGCTCCCGAATGAGCGGACGCTCCATCTCCTGCCTTGAAGTTAATATTGGCAGATGTAAGCAGATAATTCACGTCGCTTAGGGTATGACCTATTACATTGGGCACTTCCGTATACTGAGTGTCCATATTCTCCTCGGTGTAGAGAATGACCTTGCCGTTTCTCGGTATTGAGGAGGAGCGTGAGGGCACCTGGGTAACTACCGTATCTCCATCGCCCACTACATATGCCTGAAGCTCAAGATTTGATAATGTTTCCTCTGCTGCCTCAACGGACTGTCCCTCAACGCTCGGTACGGTAATGTCAAGGGCTGCAAGCTCTTCATCGGTATATTCGGGGTAATATCCGAGATATGGAAGGGCGTCCTTGAATACTGCCGATACCACGGGGGCTGCCACCATGCTTCCGTAATAAACATGGCTGCCGTTGTGATCCCTGCCCTGAGGCTCATCGACCATTAAAAGCATGAGTATCTCCGGGTCGTTTGCGGGGGCAAAGCCTACATAGGACGATACATAAAGGCTTTCCGAGCCTGTTTCCTTGTTTTCGTGTAACTTCTGGGAGGTTCCCGATTTTCCGCCGATACGATAGCCCTTGATATATGCATTGGAGCCGCCCTTATTGTTAACAACGGATTCAAGCACCTGACGCATCTGTGCCGAGGTTTCCTCGGAAATTACCTGGCGGCGGACGTTCTTTTCCTTGGTGCTGATAATGTTTCCGTTATTATCGACTATTTTGCTCACTACATAGGGCTGGAGCAGATATCCGCCGTTTATTACTGCGGCATATGCGGTTATCATCTGTATGGGAGTTACACGGTTTGACTGTCCGAAGGAGCAGGAGGCAAGCTCTACTATTCCCATTTCCTCCTCGGTATAGTAAAAGCCCGACGCTTCTCCCGGGAGATCTATTCCCGTTGGCTCCGTAAAGCCGTATGCGGTGAAATATTTGAAGAAATTTGTTACTCCCAGCCTCTGACCTATCTGGATAAATGCAGGGTTGCAGGAGTTTGTCATTGCGGTGGTGAAATCCTGGGTGCCGTGGGAGCCTGTTGTCCAGCAGTGAATGGGCCAGTCTGCTACCTGTATCACGCCGCTGCAGGTAAATGTGGAATTAAGGTCTATTACCTTTTCCTCCAGAGCCGACGAGCCTGTTACTACCTTGAATACGGAGCCCGGCTCATAGGTTTCGGTTATCGCCTTGTTTTTCCACTGCTTTTCACGAAGCTCTGCATATTTTTCGCTGTAGGCTTCCTCGTCCTCGGTTTCCTCCATTAGTTTAGCAAGGGTCTGCTGATCCTTTACGGCGAAAATGGAGTTGCGGTCGTTAAGATCAAACCCGGGGGAGGACGCCATTGCAAGTATCGCACCTGTTTTTGCGTTCATGATTATTGCACAGGCACGGTTGTCAACGTCGTTCTGCTCGATGCAGTTGGCAAGCTCTCTTTCAACATAATACTGCAGGGTGGAATCTATGGTAAGGTAAAGGGAGTTGCCGTCCTTTGCTGCATAGATCTTATCGTTTTTATAGGGCATTTCGTTGCCTAGACCGTCGGTTGCGGAGATTATCTTGCCGTCTACTCCCGCAAGATAGTCGTTATAATATGCCTCTACTCCGTAAATGCCGTCGCCGTCGTAATTTGTAAAGCCGATAACTGCGGCTGCCATTTCGTTATAGGGATAATATCTCTTGGTGTCCTCCTCTGTGGAGATTAGATTTCCTACAAGCTCCGCTTCCTTGGCTCTTGCGTATATTTCCGTGACTATGGGCTTTTCTATCTTTGAGGCTGCCTTATACCATTTTCTGTCCTTGGTATTTTCGTCGGTAAATACCTTTATTATATCCGAATACTCTGCTCCCGTTTCCTCGCTGAGGATAGTTGCAGCCATTTTTATCTGGCGTTCCTTTTCGTCGCCGTCCATCTTTTTTTCGTCTGCGTGGGTGATGGCATAGGGGTTCAGAATGATGTTATAGACTGTTGCGGACTGGGCAAGTATTTTGCCGTTGGAGTCGTATATGCTTCCTCGGGCTGCCTTTACGGTGGTGCTTCCGAACTGGCTGTCGTTTGCCATTGCCGTATAGTAGCTGTTTTTATTTACGCTTGTGTTGAACAGGCTGCATATCAGGGTGAAGGCTACTATTATTACTATCACGCTAACAGGGAGATTGAGCCTGTTTTTCATTATTTTTGTGGGACTGTAATTTTCCTTTGCCATATTCAGGCTCCTTTCCTCTTGTCTGCCG
>CAMAIG010000100.1 GCA_945835085.1 uncultured Ruminococcus sp.
GCCAACTCGTTGGTGATATAGCAAAAACTTATTTGTTTTGCGGCTCGGTAACGTTAGTATAGGCTGTTATCCGTAAAAGGTCAACGGCGAGCCGCCGAAGCCATTTCGTTGGTGATATAGCAAAAACTTATTTGTTTAGCGGCTCGGTAACGTTAGTATAGGCTGTTATCCGTTAAGAACAACGGCGAGCCGCCGAAGCCATTTCTGCAAAGACAAATTATATTCGGCACAATACCATTACTATTTCAACAAAAAGAGGCTGTTATCCGTTAATGGGTAACAGCCTCTTTTTTGGTGCGGGTGACAGGACTTGAACCTGCACGCTTGCGCAATAGATCCTAAGTCTATCGTGTCTGCCAGTTTCACCACACCCGCATGGATTTGATTATATCACAAATATAATGTATTGTCAAGACCCTGAGAGCAGTTTTAACATAACAGACCCGAATGCGATGCCATTCATTGACAATCGCATACCGATGTGCTATAATTTAAATTGATTAATTATGCATTATTATAACTATCCGGGCTTTTTTGCCTATAATATATTTGGAGGTATCAGAATGACTAAGGCAGAGATCTTTTTTGAGGATATGAAAAATAAAAAAATCGCATTTATCGGCGTGGGAGTAAGCCATACCGACCTTATCAAAATGTTTCTGAAAAAGGGACTTGACGTTACTGTCTGCGACAAAAAAACAAAGGAGCAGATGAAGGAATATGAGGAGCTGTCCCTTGCGGGAGCAAAATTTTCCCTGGGGGAAGGCTATCTTGATGGCATGGCTGAGGGAAAATACGACGTGGTTTTCCGCACTCCCGGAATGTACTATTATAATGATGTGCTGACCGCTGCCCGTGCTCACGGTACAGCAGTTACCTCAGAAACCGAGGTTTTCTTCGACCTTTGCCCCTGTAAGACCGTTGCCGTAACAGGCTCTGACGGAAAGACAACGACCACAACCATTATTGCTGAGCTTTTTGCCGCCGAGGGAAGGACTGTTCACAAGGGCGGAAACATCGGCAAGGCACTGCTTCCTCTTATCGAGGAGGTCAAGGAGGATGACGTTGTGGTGGCGGAGCTTTCAAGCTTCCAGCTTATTTCCATGCGTACCTCTCCCGATATTGCGGCTATTACGAATATCACACCAAATCACCTTAACGTTCACAAGGATATGCAGGAATATATCGACGCAAAGGCAAATCTGCTCATTCATCAGAATGCATTCTCAAAGGCTGTGCTGAGCGCCGACAATGAAACTGCGGCAGGTCTTGCGGCACTTACAAGGGGACAGCTTGCCTTTTTCAGCAGGAGAAAGACTGTGGACAACGGTGCTTTCCTCAATGACAAGGGTATGCTTTGCTATAACGATTACGGCAAGGTCACGGAAGTCCTTGACATGAAGGATATCAAAATTCCCGGAATGCATAACGTTGAAAACTATCTCACCGCCATTGCCGCAACATGGGGACTTGTCAAGCCCGAAACCGTTAGAAGGGTCGCAAGGGAATTCGGCGGCGTTGAGCACAGGATAGAGCTTGTAAGAGAGCTTGAGGGCGTTAAGTATTATAACAATTCCATTGCATCAAGCCCCACAAGAGTCATTGCCTGCCTCAATACCTTTGACGTTAAGCAGATAATGATAATGGGCGGCTCCGACAAGGGCATATCCTTTGAGCCTATGGCAGATCTTGTATGCGAGAAGGTCAAACTCCTTATCCTTATGGGTCAGACAAAGGAAAAGATAAAGGCGGCTGTGGAGGCTTCCCCGAAATTTGCGGAGAGCGGGCTTGAGATAATCATCGTAAATGATATGCAGGAGGCTGTTGAAACTGCTCATGCCCATGCAAAGAGCGGAGATATCGTTTCACTTTCACCTGCCTGTGCAAGCTTTGATATGTACAGAATGTTTGAGGACAGAGGAAACCATTTCAAGAGCATTGTAAATTCTCTTTGATGAAAGGAATAATATGGATAGGACAGAGCTTACCGAGCTTATAATTAAGCTTGCAGACACAGACGGCGTTTCGGGCTGTGAGGACTCTATCGCAGAGGTCTGTGCCGATATTATGAAGAAATATTCAAACAATGTCAGGATAAAAAACGGGAATGTGCTTGCAGATTTCGGCACTCCTTCGGATAAAAAGCCCCATGTTCTTATTGACGCACATCTTGACAGAGTGGGACTTATTGCCACAAGCGTTACCGAGGACGGATTTATCAAGGCTGACTGCATCGGTGGGCTTGACAGGCGGCTTTTCCCCGCACAGAGGGTAATTATCCACAGCATGAGCGGGAACATAAGAGGCGTTATCTGCACACTGCCTCCCCACCTTAAAAGCGGCAGCACCGTTATGGAAAAGGATCAGATATATATCGACCCCATGATGGATAAGGACAGGGCAAGGGAGCTTTTTTCTCCCGGGGACTTTATTTCCTTTGACTCTCCCTGCACAGAGCTTAATGGCGGCAGGATATCGGGTGCCGCTCTTGATGACCGCTGCGGTATTGCGGCAATTATCAAGGCGGTTGACGATCTTGGGGGAAATTATGACGAGCTGCCTTATACATTTACGGTCATGTTTTCCTCCCAGGAGGAGCTTGGGGAAAGAGGTGCCTGCGTAGGTGCATTTGAGGTTGACCCCGATATATCCGTGGCGGTGGACGTGAGCTTTGCACTCAGCAAGGGAGAAAATCCCTCAAAGTGCGGCGAAATGGCAAAGGGCTGCATGATAGGCATTGCCCCTTCCCTCAGCAGACGGCTTTCAAAGGGATTTATAAGCTGTGCCGAGAAAAATGATATCCCATTTCAGTACGAGGTCATGAACGGCTCCACGGGCACCAATGCCGACAGATTTTCCGTTAACCGATGCGGCTCGGAGGCTGTTACGCTGTCGATACCTCTCAGGTATATGCACACTCCCGCAGAGGTCATAGATGTGACCGATGTTGAGTCAACTGCCGCTCTTATTACGGCATTTCTAAGGGAGGGCGAATAATATGGATATCAGCAGAGAGCTTCTGAAAACGCTTCTTATGGAGCTTTGCGAAATAAACGGCGCTTCGGGAAATGAGGATAAGGTAAGAGAATATATTCTTCAAAAGATCGGTGACAGCTGTGAGTGCAGCGTTACACCCCTTGGCTGCATCATAGCCCGCTACAAGGGAAGAAAGCCCGCCGCAAACAGGCTTATGATATCTGCCCACATGGACGAGGTGGGGCTTATTATTACGGGTATAAATACCGACGGTACTCTTAATTTCAACTGCGTGGGCGGCGTTGACCCTGACGCTGTTATCGGCAGGCAGGTCGTTCTTGAAAACGGCATGATGGGCGCTGTCGGCTCAAAGGCTGTTCACAATATGTCGGAGGAGGAGAGGAAAACTGCTCCGAAATTCGACGGGCTTTATATTGACATCGGCGTCAATGACAAGGCAGAAGCGGAAAAAATCCTATCTCCCGGAGATTATGCCTATTTCACCTGCGGATATTCCGATGAATACGGATATATCAGAAGCAAGGCGATAGATGACCGTGCAGGCTGTGCAATAATGCTTGCAATGATAATGGAAAAGGTTCCCGAATACGACTGCATTTTCACATTCGTAACTCAGGAGGAGATAGGGCTCAGAGGTGCAAGGACTGCGGCTTTTGCGGCAGAGCCTGAATTTGCACTGGTGCTTGAAGCTACAACGGCTGCAGATATTCCTCTCTCTGAGGGTGACAAGCGCTGCTGCATTCTGGGAAAGGGTCCTGTGGTATCATACATGGACCGCTCCACGGTTTATGACAGGGAGCTTTTCGGAATGTCAAAAAAGGCAGCTGAGGAAAAGGGCATTTCATGGCAGACAAAAACTCTCGTTGCAGGGGGCAATGACAGCGGCGCTATCCATATCAGCAGAGGCGGCGTCAGGACAATTGCCGTTTCAGTGCCCTGCAGATATCTGCACACTCCCTGCTGTGTGATAAACGAGAAGGATTATTTTGACAGCTTCGCTCTTGCAATCGAAATGGCTGACAGGATATGCGGAGGAAATATATAGACCGGCTTCCGACCAAAGGAAGGTGTTTTTGATTTGTTAAGAAGGATATATGACGGCAGCATGATAGCTGCGGGGGACGATTACTATCGGGGAAAGATAGGCGCTTATATGCAGGCATACGGCGGGGGATATGAATTCTGCCGCTTCTATACCGCAACGGGCAGCCTTGCTTCGGGCAACATAATGCTGTTTAATGCATCGGCTGTGGCAGGAGGAGTTTTTTCCGACAAGGACGAATTTCAGGATTTTATCATTATGAACTGTCCTCAGACGGTGGAACTTCCGAGAGGTCTGGCAGAAAGGCTTAGTCTGCCGGGATATGATACCTTGCACAGAACTCTTTTCCTGGGTGAGGTAGGCGATTTTACACAGAGTGAGGAGGTCGAAGCGGGTCTTGACAGTCCCGTTTCCCTGCCGCAGATGTTCATTATCCTTAACAGCTGCTTTGAGGGGCTTAAATACGACCTCTGGTATACGGATATGTCCCACAGGGTACGCCATGGGATAACAGAGCCTCTTGTTTACAAGGGCTGCTCATGCATTTCGGCAGATTTTACCGCAGGGGACTGCGTATATGTTTCAAGCGTGGCGACAATGCTCGGGGCAAGAGGAAATGGATATGCTCAAATGCTTCTGAGATATAAGGCTTTAAAGCTCAGATCAAAGCGTAAGCAGCTGTACCTCTGGGCAGACGACCATAGCTTCGGCTATTACAAAAAGCTGGGATTTAAGCCTGTTGACGAGGATATTATGTTTGTCAGGAAATAAAGGCAACACCGCACAAAGCACGCCTAACAGCTTTGCGCGCAATCTGCTTGCATATTTTCCGTCATCTTGCACAGAAATTTCTTGACAGGCGACAGCCTGCCTGCGAAATTTCTATACAATCTGACGAAAAATCTGACTGCGCATCTTGCACACAAGCTCTGTGCGGTGTTGCCTAAAAACGGCACTTGCTAAAATATGGAAAGGACAATTTTTTATGGCAGAAATTTTTGACCCCAAGCCCGCTCAGGTTAAGGGCTTTGAAATAGAGGAAAGAATAATGAAGGCGGCTCAGAGGGCTGAGGAGGCATGCGAGGACGCTTTCAGAGAGATAGACCGTACAGCGAGGATAAACGGCGAAAAGGTACTGAAGGCTTTTATCGACAACAAGGTAAGCGACGCCTGCATGAAGGGCAGTGCGGGATATGGCTACGGCGATATCGGCAGAGATACACTTGACGCTGTTTTTGCACAGGCGCTGGGTGCAGAGGACGCTCTTGTCCGCCACAGCATTGCTTCGGGCACTCATGCGCTTACCATTGCGCTTTTCGGAGTGCTGAGAAAGGGCGACAGAATGGTTTCCCTTACAGGCAGACCCTATGACACTCTTGAGGAGGTCATCGGTCTGAGAGGAAGCGGAAACGGCTCTCTGATGGATTATGGAATTGAATACGAGCAGGTTGATCTTACTCCCGAGGGCAAGCCCAATGTGGCTGAGATATTCCAGAAGGTAAAGGGTGCAAAGCTTGCATATATCCAGCGTTCAAGGGGATATTCCCTGCGGCCCTCCCTTACTGTTGACGACATTGCGGAGATAGTCAAGGCGGCAAAGGGTGCAGAGCCAGATATAATCGTTATGGTTGACAACTGCTACGGCGAATTTGTTGAGAAAACCGAGCCTGTAAGTGCAGGTGCAGATCTCATAGTAGGCTCTCTGATAAAAAATCCCGGGGGCGGAATTGCCGAAACCGGCGGATATATTGCAGGCAAGGCAAAGCTTGTGGAGCAGGTATCATACCGCCTGACCTGCCCCGGTGTGGGAAGAGAAGCGGGCTGCTCTCTTGACCAGAACAAGAGAATGTATCAGGGACTTTTCTATGCTCCCGAGGTAGTGGCAAGCGCTCTGAAAACTGCCACCTTCACCTCTGCCGTAATGACGGAGCTGGGATTTGAATGTCTGCCGAAGGTGGGCGAGCCAAGGGGAGATATTATTACCACGGTGCTTATGAAAAATCCCGAAAATCTTATCGCATTCTGTCAGGGCGTACAGAAAGGCTCTCCCGTTGACAGCTTTGCTGCTCCCGAGCCATGGGATATGCCCGGCTATGAAAGTCAGGTCATTATGGCTGCAGGTGCATTCAACAACGGAGCTTCCATTGAGCTTTCGGCAGATGCACCTCTTCGTGAGCCTTATGCCGCATATGTTCAGGGCGGACTTACCTATGCAACGGGCAGAATGGGCATTCTCTGCGCTCTGCAGGAAATGTTTGAGAAAAGATGCCTGAAGCT
>CAMAIG010000101.1 GCA_945835085.1 uncultured Ruminococcus sp.
CTGTAAATATCGTTAAAAATGCGATTGAAAAAAAAAGAAAAATATGGTACAATATTAAAAATCAGCCCATAGTGGGCATTTGTAAAAGAAGGATAATTTATGGAAAACTTGTGCTATGACGTTATCATTGCGGGAACAGGCGTCGGCGGACTTTATACCGCCCTTAATCTCCCCACGGAGCTTAAAATACTTATCATCAGCAAGCGTGAGCTTGAGCTTTGCAATTCAGCCCTTGCACAGGGCGGCGTTGCGGCAGTTTACAAGCCCGTGGACGACGACAATATCGACCTGCATACCAACGATACCCTTATTGCAGGCGGTTTCAAAAACAATCCCGATTCTCTTAAAATTCTTGTGACCGAGGCTGCGGGAGAGATACAGCATATCCTTGACATCGGCGTGGATTTCGACCGTGACGCTGACGGTGAGCTTAACCGCACCCTTGAAGGCGGTCATTCCAGAAGAAGGATATTCCACCATAAGGATTCCACAGGTGCAGAGGTCACTGCAAAGATAAGAGAAGCAGTCTTAAAGCTCCCAAACGTAACCGTTATGGATAATGCACTTCTCTGCCGTCTTAAAAAGATCGGCGGCGGCTTTGCTGCGGATATTCTAAAGGATAACGCTCACATGACCTGCACCGCTCAACACGTTGTCCTTGCAACGGGCGGCATCGGCAGAGTATATGACTACACCACAAACTCCGCTATCGCAACAGGCGACGGCATTGCCATGGCGTATGAGCTGGGTGCGGGGATAAAAAATCTCTCACTTATCCAGTTCCACCCCACTGCTTACAATAACAAGGAATCAAGGGAATGCTTCCTTATCTCCGAATCCGTCAGAGGCGAGGGTGCATATCTTCTCAACTGCAATAAGGAGCGCTTCATGGACCGCTATGACGAGCGTCTGGAGCTTGCACCGAGAGATGTTGTTTCACGCTCCATAATCCTTGAATCAAGACGCACGGAAAGCGACGAGTTCTATCTTGATATCCGCTACAAGGGCAGAGAATATCTCAGCGGGCGCTTCCCAATGATATTTGAATTTCTCCTTTCTCAGGGTATTGATATGTCGGAGGATCTTATCCCTATTTTCCCCTGTCAGCATTATCTCATGGGCGGCATAAATGTCAACACCTCCGCTCAGACCGAGGTTAACGGGCTTTATGCAGTTGGTGAATGCTCCCACACAGGCGTTCACGGCAATAATCGTCTTGCATCAAATTCCCTTCTTGAAGCGCTGGTGTTCGGTCATCAGGCGGCAATTGATATTGCAAAGAAGCACATCGACGGCACACCCGACAGCTTCACCTTCACACAGCCCGAAAATGCCGAGCCTATCCCACGGGGAATTAGGACTGAGATAAGGCATATCATGCAGCAGTCCTTCTTTGTTATCCCCGACAAGCAGAAGGCGCTGGGGGGCTTTGAGAGAGTTTCCGCCATAAAGAAAATGCTTGACACGGGCAATTACATAATCGACCGTGACTATGTTGAGGCACGTTCCCTTGCAACCGTTGCATATCTGATACTTAAAGAGGTCATATAAATTTCTGAGCCGATGCAGCTAAGTGCTGTATCGGCTCATTTTTTGAAAAAAGTAATTATATTGTGATGAGGAAAAATTACCTTTACATAATTCGGCTTCATTACTAACGTTACCGAGCCACAAAACGAAGGAAATTCTTGCTATTTTCCTAACGAGTTGGCTTCAGCGACACGCTGAGCCTGTGCACAAATCGTACACAGGCTCAGATAGGCTCAGATCATTAAATAGCGTGGATCTTATTCTCGGCATCGGAATTCTTTCCGTCAATGCCGTATTTCTTGTTTCTTCTCTTCTCAAAGAACTTGGGAGCGATCTTCGGGAACATTGCATAGGTGAGAACGTCCTCGTCCTGCTCCAGCCATTCTGCACATTCCTCTCTGAGCTTGTCAAGCTCAGGCTCGATAAGATCAGCAGGACGGCAGTCAATAGCCTCCTCGCCTTTAAGAATGGACTTTCTGAAATCGGGGTCGATGGGAGTAGGTGTCTTTCCGTATCTGCCTGCGATAACGTCCTTGAATTCCTTTGTTACCATTGCATAGCGCTCGCCCTTGATAACATTGAACACTGCCTGTGTACCAACGATCTGGGAGGAAGGCGTTACAAGAGGGATATTTCCTGCATCTGCACGAACTCTCGGTACCTCTCTGAGAACCTCTTCAAGCTTGTCCTCCTTGCCAGCCTGCTTAAGCTGGGAAAGGAGATTGGAGAGCATTCCGCCGGGAACCTGATAAATAAGCGCATTTGCATCGGCAGCAAGCATCTTCGGGTCAAGAAGGCCGCTGTCAAGATACTTCTTCCTGAGCTTCATGAAATATTCTCTTATCTCGGCAAGCTTCACAAGGTCAAGACCCGTATCATACTCTGTGCCCTGGAGTGCCGCAACCATGGACTCCGTAGGAGTGTGGGAGGTGCCGTGTGCAAGAGGTGACATTGCGGTATCAACGATATCACAGCCGTTCTCAATGCTCTTTAGCAGACACATGGAAGCAAGTCCCGATGTGTAGTGAGTGTGGAGCTGTACGGGAATGCCGATATTTTCCTTGAGAGCCTTTGTGAGAGATGCTGCTCTGAAAGGAGTGATGAGCGCTGCCATATCCTTGATGCAGATGGAATCTGCACCCATATTTTCGCACTGCTTTGCGTAGTTAACGTAATATTCATCGGTGAAAACATCGCCCAGTGTAAAGCTCATTGCCACCTGAGCGTGAGCGCCCTCCTGCTTTGCGGCAGAGATAGCGGTTTCAAGGTTTCTGATATCATTGAGAGCGTCGAAAATTCTGATGATGTCCATACCGTTAGCAACAGTCTTCTGCACAAAATATTTCAGAACATCGTCGGCATAGTGACGATAGCCCAGCATATTCTGTCCTCTGAAAAGCATCTGGAGCTTGGTATTGGGCATATTCTTGCGGATAACTCTGAGTCTTTCCCATGGATCCTCGTCAAGGAAACGGATACATGAGTCGAAGGTTGCGCCGCCCCATACCTCTGCGGAATAGAAGCCGATCTTATCCATTTCCTGCATGATGGGGAGCATTTCATCAAGGCTCATTCTTGTTGCGATAAGGGACTGATGAGCGTCACGAAGGACGGTTTCGGTGATTTTAACTTTAGCCATTTCTATTCTGACCGCCTTTCAATCAAGCGATAGTAGCAAGCACGTCGTCGGAGCTTACAGTGTCGCCCTTCTTAACGGTAAGGGATGTGATCTTTCCGGAAGCGGGAGCAACGATGTCATTCTCCATCTTCATTGCCTCAAGAACAAGGATCACCTGACCTGTTGTAACGGTGTCGCCCACACTTACCTTAACATCAAGGATATTTCCGGGCATAGGAGCCTTTACGGGAGCGCCGTCACCTGCGGGTGCGGGAGCTGCTGCAGGTGCCTGTACGGGAGCAGGGGCAGGTGCTGCTGCAGGTGCGGGAGCTGCTGCGGGTGCAGAGCCTCCGATCTCTTCAACTGCAACATCGTATGCCTTGCCGTTTACTGTAATATTAAATCTTTTCATTATAATCAGCCTTTCAGGTTAAATTTGATCAAAGTGGAAGAACAGAATGCTTCTTGGGCAGACGCTTGTTAAGGCGCTTGCCTGCGGTTATGTCAAGAACGGAAGCGATCTTTTCTCTTGCTTCCTCCGCTGTTACAACGTCATCGGCAGCACCCTTTGCGGCAGCTGCGAATGCAGACGCTTCATTCTCCGCATACTCTGCGGCAAGCTTGTTTCTCTCAGCCGCAAGATCGGAAGCTCCCTTCAGCTTATCATGATAAAGGAACTCAGCAGCCGTTACAGGCTCAACGGGAGCAATAACAGCCTCGGGAAGAGCAAATACAGCGTCAGCAGCAGCATTTCTTCCAGCAAGAGCAATGAATGCACCTCCGCAAGCCTTTCCGCTTACGAGAACTATCTTAGCGCAGGTAGCCTCGGCATAAGCGCCCGCAAGCTTTGCACAGGCACGGACAGACTCAGCGCCCTCGCTCTCAAAGCCCTCTGTATCGGCAACTGTGATAACGGGAAGTCCGAATGCGTCGCAAAGACGGACAAATCTCGCAAGCTTAGCGCAGTCATCGGAGGTAAGCTTATCCTTAGTTTTGTTTGTGCAGGCAATTCCCGCAGCAGTTCCCGCAACTGTACACAGAGCAGTGTAAGCAGCCTTTCCGAAATCAGCGGATATCTCCAGGATGCTGTCCTCATCGGCAATACTCTTTGCAGTGCTCTCGGCATCTGCATAGGAAGCAGCGGAGGGTGCGGCAAAATCATACTCGGGAACGGGTGAAAGGTTGTTCTGGGGCATGAGGGAAAGATACTTCTTCACAAGCTCCATTGCAGCCTGATCGTCCGCAGCAATTGCGGAAACAGCGCCGCTCTTTACAGCGTCAGCTGCATTTGCGCCGCTCTGAGCGGGAGTAACATAAAGCTCGGCAGCTTCTGTTATAACGGAAAAATCCGCAGAAGCGGCGATAAGCGCCATGCTTCCTGCACATACTCCCGAGATAACCGATACCATGGGAACTACTCCCGAAAGATTGCCCATGCCGAGAAGAATATCGCTGTAGGCATTGAGTGCCTCAGCGCCGTCCTCGATGAAAGCGCCGCAGGAATCGTATATTCCCACCACGGGAACGCCATTCTTTGCAGCAAGCTCAAGCATCTTGCAGATCTTAGCGGAATGAGCCTTTCCAACAGCACCGCTCATAACGGTCCTGTCCTGTGAAAAAGCGTATGCGGGACATCCGCCGATATATCCGTAGGCAGTAACGACCCCTGCATAATTGCTGCCGTTCATGATTCCCGAGCCTGTTTCGGTATAGGCTCCGTCATCAAAGAGAGCGGCAAGCCTTTCTCTTGCGGGACAGGGGCGCTTTGCTGCGGAATATTCCGCAAGCTTTGCCTTCTGACCTTCAGTCATCATAATTTATTTCCTCCTTTATAGCCGATCTCAACCGAATTTTCGCTAAAATACGTTAATTATGTTCAAAAAAAGCATGGTATTTCCCCGAAATTTCGGTATTATCAGCTGTAAATCCAAATTTGCCTATCATAATTATACATCATATTTCTTTCAATTACAATAGCTATCGAAGGATTTTTTTCACAAATCCGAGTTTTTTACATTTTGTCAAAATTTGCACATCAAATTCATAAAAATCGGCATCGTGTCGCTAAGTTAAAAGCAAAAATCTTCTGTTTGAAGGTACGAAGCCAAATCAAACAGAAGATTTTCAAAACTATATTTATCAGCCGCCCATTCTCAGCATTTCGTCTATGCAGACCTTAGCCTTTGAGATGGTGTCACTGTCAAGGTCTATCTCCTCGCCGTCCACGCCCTGAACGCAGTGAAGAACGTCCACAAGGTTTGTTACCTTCATATTGTGGCAGACGCAGTCCTTTGTTATGGGGAAGAAGAGCTTGTCGGGGTGGCTCATTCCGAGATGTGAGCAGATGCTGCTCTCGGTGCCGATTATGAATGCTTTCTCGGGGCTGTTTGCGGCAAAATCCATTATCTCCGTGGTACTTCCCACAAAATCGGACATAGCCACTACCTCGGGACGGCACTCGGGATGAGTAAGCAGCAGGGCACCGGGATGGGCTGCCTTTGCGTTCTTGACATCATTTACCGTAAGCCTTGCGTGGGTGGGGCAGCCTCCCTGAATGAACTTGAACTGCTTTTCGGGTATCTGCTTTGAAACATAGTCACCGAGATTGCAGTCGGGTATGAAAAGTATCTTGTCGTTATCTATCTGCCTGATAATCTTCACCGCCGAGGAGGAGGTAACGCAGACATCGCAGAGAGTTTTAAGCTCTGCTGTGGTGTTTATGTAGCAGACAACGGTATAGCCCTCGTACATTTCCTTCAGCTGCCTGAGCATATCAATATCAAGCTGCTCAGCCATGGGGCAGCCCGCCTCCCCTCTGGGAAGATAAACTCTTTTCTCGGGAGCAAGTATCTTGACGGTTTCAGCCATGAAACGTACTCCGCACATTATCACATTCTTATGCCCGGACTGTGCCGCTTTTTTTGCAAGTCCGAAGGAGTCCCCCGTAAAATCCGCTACCTCCATGATATCGTCCGACTGATAGCAGTGTGCGAGAATGCAAATGTCCTTTTCCTTTTTCAGCCTGATTATCTCTTCCTGAATATCCCTGATCAATTTCATGACCGCCTTCCGTGTATATGAATATATTGGTTTTCCAAAATGCACAATATTTATCTTATTATATCATAAAACCGCTGCATTTTTCAATATCGTTCCATTCGGC
>CAMAIG010000102.1 GCA_945835085.1 uncultured Ruminococcus sp.
ATCATAGAAAAGCTCATGGAGCTGAAAAAGGACGCCGATAATACCGATGTAAGAAGCATCTGCCTGATAGCTATCGCATTGGCGCTTATCTCGCTGTTCATGTGCGCTGTAAATCTTTTTGCATGCTCATACAAAATGGCTGTGATAACGGGTGTGCTGGGAACATGGCTCATATGCAACTTTTTTTTATTCAAATTATTTAAAAGTGTAACGGTTCTGAATGTGGGCGCACTTATTCCCATAGGTGCTATGATGGCGTATTTCGTCGTAAGCGGGGGAGAGGAGGGCTTCAGCATTATATGGCTCCTTATCGTCCCGCCGATCGGAATGTACTGCTACAATCTCTATTACGGGGGCATTTTCAGCATAATCATGGGGCTGTTTACATCAATATATATGTGGTCGCCCCTTCATACAATCGGATATGCCTATTCCGATACATATCTGCTGAGATTTCCCCTGGTGTATATTTTTGACACGATAATATGCATTTTCATAAATTACAAGGTATGGCAGTACCGCAAGAGCCAGACAACTATTCTCAGCGAGGCGGAAAGGGCTAATCAGACAAAAAGCGATTTCCTTGCCAACATGAGCCATGAGATAAGAACGCCTATGAACGCCATCGTTGGAATGTGCGAGCTTATCCTAAGAGAAACCGATATCAGCGACACGGTAAAGGATTACTGCTTCAATATCCGCAATTCGGGACGAAATCTCCTTTCCATCATAAACGATATCCTTGATTTTTCAAAGATAGAGTCGGGAAAAATGGAGCTTATCGAGGACGAGTTCAATATTGCCTCCACTCTCAATGACGTTATCAACATGGCACTTACACGCCGTGAGGAAAAGGATATTGAGATAATTGTGAGAGCCGACCCAAATATACCCATGGGTCTTGTGGGCGACGAGCTGAGAATACGCCAGGTAATGATAAATATAGTCAACAACGCTATAAAGTTTACCCAAAAGGGCTGTGTTGTCATAAAAATTTCCTTTACAAAGCATGACTACGGAATAAATCTGTCCGTTTCCGTTGCCGATACGGGCATAGGCATCACTCCCGAAAATCTTGAAAAGCTCTTTAACAGCTTCCAGCAGGTCGACACAAAGAAAAACAGATCCGTGGAGGGAACAGGTCTTGGACTTGTTATCTCAAAGAAGATAGTTACCCAGATGGGCGGATTTATCAATGTTTCCAGCCAGTACGGCTCAGGCTCGGTGTTCAGATTTGTAATACCTCTTAAGGTGTCCGACCCCCAGCCCTTTATTTCCGTTAAGGATTCGGAAAGCTTCAATATTGCGGGCTATGTGGATATGTCAAAGTACAGCACCCAGAGAACTGCTCATGAATACAGAAAGCTTATCCGTTCTCTTGCTGAGGACTTTAATATGAAGATCACGCTGTTTGAAGACATTGATGAAATGAAGAAGGCAGCTGCGGAAAATAAGTTTACTCATATTTTTGCGGCAAAGGAAGAATATCTTGCCAATAAGGAATTTTTTGACAGCGCTTCGGAAAAATCCCAGGTGGTCATCATTCAGGACAGGCAGGAGGCAGCAGAGCTTAAAGGCTCTATGAAGTGTATTTTCAAGCCCTTCTATTCATTGTCCGTTGCGGCGCTCCTTAACAATGAAAATATCCTTAACACTCTTAATGACCGACGAGGCTCCTCCATTCATTTCATTGCTCCCCGTGCAAGGGTGCTTGTGGTTGATGATAACCCTATCAATCTTAAGGTAGCAGTGGGACTTATGCGTCCCTATCAGATGCAGGTGCTTACCGCCGAAAGCGGAAGTGCGGCAATATCCATGCTCCGCTCCAAGGATATCGACCTTGTGTTCATGGATCACATGATGCCCGAAATGGACGGAATCGAAGCCACAAACGCTATAAGAAGCATGGCAGACAATTACTACAAAAAGCTGCCCATTATCGCCCTTACGGCAAATGCGGTGAACGGTGCAAGAGAAAGCTTCCTTGCAGCGGGACTCAATGATTTCATCGCAAAGCCCATTGAGCTTTCCGCCCTTGACAGGGTGCTGAGAATATGGCTTCCCAAGGAATATATCCAGGCTCCCACAAGACTTGACGGTGTCTGCAAGGAGCGAGCAAAGGTAATGCCTGCAAATGCCCCCGCCAAGGATAATGACGAGCTTTTCAATGTTCAGACGGGAATATTCTATACAGGCGGCGACAGCGAGGCATATGAGGAGATACTTGAAATGTATGTTCACAAGGCTCCCGAGAAGATAAGCCTTATTCAGAAGCTTTTTGATGAAAAGAACTGGAAGAATTACATTATCGAGGTCCATGCACTGAAAAGCTCCTCTCTCACGATCGGTTCAAAGCCTCTGTCCGAGCTTGCAAAGAAGCTGGAGCTTGCAGGAAAGGCGGGAGATATTTCCGTTATCGAAAAGAATAATGCCAAGCTCCTTGAAATGTATGAAAAGGTAGCGGGTCTTGGCAGGGAGCATCTGGGAATAACAGATACCCCCGAAAATGCCGGTGAAGCACCGGAGGAGATCTCGGCAGAGCTTGAAGAGATAAGCCCCGAGAAGCTTAAAAAGCTTGCAGAGGATATTAAGGACGCCTGCGATAATTTCGACGGCGACATGATATCGGAGCTTTGTGAAGGTGCCGGGGGCTATTGCCTGGGCAATAAGGCTCTGAAACCGCTCCTTGATGAGATCCGCCGTAATGCCGAGGATTTTGAATATGATGCTGCGGCACAGAAGGCTGATGAGCTGGCAAAGCTGTGTGATAAAGGAGAATGACCATGTCTGATAAAAAAGTAGGTATTGTGGCGGAGTGCGGCTGCGATCTGCCAAAAAGTATGCTTTATGAATATGACATAGAAATAGTTTATTTCCTTATAGAAACCGAAAGCGGCGTTTTCATGGACACAGAGGAGATAACAGCCGACAACATTGTGGATTATATGAGCGGGGGAGGAAGGAAGTCCATTTCCACTCCTCCTTCCCCCGAGGTTTACCGAAAGGCATTCGAGAAAAATCTCAAAAAATACGACGAGGTCATTCATATTGCCATAAGCTCGGGAATAAGCGAATCCATCAATAACAGCAGAAAGGCTGTGGAGGAAATGGGAGAAGCGGGCAAAAAGGTACATATTTTCGATACGGGGCATCTGTCCTCGGGCATGGGATTTTTCGTGCTGAAAGCGGGAGAGCTTGCAGGCTTTGGTTTTGACGCCGATAGGATAATCGAGGAGCTTACAAAGCTGAGATCACGGGTTTGCACCTCGTTTATCGCCAGAAATGCGGATTTTCTTGCCATGAAGGGTCTTGTTTCCGATAACGTAAGAAAGTTCTGTGATCTCTTTAACGTTCATCCCGTTCTTGCAATGAAAGACGGAAAATTAAAGCTCCGTTCAATACAGCTTGGAGATTACGAGGCTTCCATGAAGCGTTATATCAGAAGCATACTGAGAGATCGTGGAAGCATCGACAGCAGCAGAGGCTTTATCACTCATGTAGGCTGCAGCGTAAAGCAGGTCAACATGATAAAGCAGGAGGTCATGAAATGCTGTGAGTTCAGTGAGCTTTCCGTTACAAAGGCTTCTGCCACCATTTCGAGCAACTGCGGTCCTGGTACCTTTGGGGTACTGTTTGTGAGAAAATAATTGTTGGGAAGGAATTTTTTATGAAACATATTCTTATCGTTGATGACAATAAGACAAATCTTGTGTCTGCAAGATCTGTTCTTAACGATATCTATAAGGTAACGGCAGTTACCATGGGTAAGCAGGCGCTTAAATTTATGGAGAACAACTCCTGCGATCTTATCCTGCTTGATATCAATATGCCCGAAATGGACGGCTTTGAGGTGCTTCGCAGGATAAAGGCAAATGAAAAGCTTGCTCATATCCCCGTAATATTCCTTACTGCCGACAATGATGCTGCCACCGAGAGCAAATGCCTTGAAGAAGGCGCTCTTGACTTTATCGCAAAGCCCTTTGTAGCTGCAGTTATGCGTTCAAGAATAAGCCGTATCCTTGAATCCGAGGACATGAAGCGTCAGCTTGCGGATAAGCTTGACAGGACTATCAAGGAAGTTACTGACATCAAGAGCAAATCCCAGCAGGACGCTCTTACGGGACTGTGGAACAGAGCATACACCGAAAAGGCTGTGAATGAGCTTATCTCCCAGGGTACAAGAGGCGCTCTTTTCATGATAGACATGGATAATTTCAAGGCGATAAACGATAATTACGGTCATATCGAGGGTGACAACACCCTTAAAATGTTTGCTGACACAATGAGGAAATATTCAAAGGAGGGGGACGTTCTATGCCGTATCGGCGGCGATGAGTTTGTCATGTTCGTAAACGGTGTGACCTCAAAATCCGCTGTCGGAAACCTGGCGGGAGATATTATCTCCGACCTTTGCTATAAGATCGAGCAGAAGGATTTCAAGACAAATTCCTCTGTGTCCATAGGAATTGCCCAGACACCCGATGACGGCACCGATTTCAACACCATATATAATGCGGCGGATAAGGCACTCTATTATGTAAAGCAGAACGGAAAGAACTCCTATCATTTCTTCAGCGAGCAGCGTGAAGCGGAAAATGAACGCAGCGGAAACCTCGTTGACCTCAAATATCTCAGAGAGATAATGTCCCGTGCAGATTCGGGCAAGGGTGCATACATGATAGATTTTGACAGCTTCCATCATGTATACAACTTCATAAAAAGGCTTGTTGACAGAGGGGGCTACAGCGTTCAGACCCTGCTCTTTACGGCAGTGGATAAAAACGGCGCTCATCCCGATGAAAATGAGGAGAGCATTGCCCTTGAAATGATGGAGCAGGCTATCCGAACCACCCTTCGCAGGTCGGACGTTTCCACAAGATATTCCGCAAGGCAGATAGTTGTAATTCTTCTCAATACCGACGACAAGTTCGGCAATGCCGTTGCGGTAAGGACCATTGACTGCTTCCACAAGCTCTACACGGGAAATGCTATTGATTTTGAGTACAGCATCTCCCAGATGGTTCAGCTTGAGGTGTGATATCGAAAAAATATATGAATGAAAAAAGCTGTGATCCACGCATGACAACGCATGGACCACAGCTTATTTTTTGTGAAGTCTGACAATGACCTTATCAGTCAAAATATCTGTGATATAAGCTCTCGAAAGCCTTGCCGTGTCTTGCTTCGTCCCTTGCCATCTCGTGAACAGTGTCGTGGATAGCGTCAAGGTTAAGCTCCTTAGCACGCTTTGCAAGTACAAGCTTGCCCTCGGTAGCGCCCTGCTCTGCAAGCATTCTCTTGCTGAGGTTTTCCTTTGTGGAATCGGAAATTACCTCGCCCAGAAGCTCTGCAAACTTAGCAGCGTGCTCAGCCTCTTCATAAGCTGCCTTTTCGTAATACATACCAACCTCGGGATAGCCCTCTCTGAAAGCTACTCTTGCCATTGCAAGGTACATACCAACCTCGGTGCATTCACCGTTGAAATTAGCACGAAGACCCTCAATGATCTCTGTATCGGTAACGGACTTTGCTACGCCAACAATATGCTCGCAAGCAAAATCAAGCTTTTCGTTATCAGCCTTTTCGATGAACTTTTCGCCGGGAACGCCGCACTGAGGGCACTTCTCGGGAGGTTCATTGCCTTCGTGAACATATCCGCATACAGGACAAACATACTTTTTCATAATCACACACTCCATTATATTAGACTAAAATCAAATTGATTCAGTAACTACATTATAACATATGTAAATCTGTAAGTCAAGTTTTTTCTTTTATGAAAATACATGAAAAATCAGATATTGTTTACTGAAAAGTCATTTTGTGCCGCAGCTTCATGAGCGACAAACTCATTCAGCCATATGCATAACCGACATTTTTCCGCATTCCGTGGTTATTTCAAGGGTAACGTTCCTGCTCAGCAGGCTCCTGTCGCCGAGTAAGCCTTTGTCACAGAATACGTCAACATCAAACAGAAGCCCCGAAAGATCCTCCGAGGAAATATGCCCCGCAATGTATGAGGAAATCATGTTTCCTATCTCCTTCATGACCGACTGTTCAAAAACATCGGTATAAGGCCCCGCAGGCTCCATTCCGCTGACAGAATGATAAAGATAGAAGGCAAGCCTTTTGTCAAGACCGTAGACAAGGGTGTGCCTTTTGCCTTCGCTGTTAACCACAGCACGGATATAAACATCGCTGCTCATATCCATTTTATATATGAGGGGAGCAGCGGAAATAACAGCAATCCCGTTCATCTCCGACAGGAAACGGACAACAGCCTTTTTCAGGAAATCGCAT
>CAMAIG010000103.1 GCA_945835085.1 uncultured Ruminococcus sp.
AATTACACAAATATTAAAATATTAACAAAATATTCAGAAAAAAGTTTGCGTAAAATGATTTTTTATGTTAAAATAGAAAAGATAGGTGATGGCTGCTGGGGAAGAATTTTATCCCCAAGCAAAGCTCACAATAACCAATAATACCAAAGGGGAATTGTAATTATGGCAGTTTATCGTATTTATGTTGAAAAGAAGCCCGAGTTCGCTTCGGCTTCCAAAACACTCCTGAGCGATGTAAAGACCGCTCTCAGGCTGGATTCACTCCGTTCCCTCCGTATCCTTAACAGATACGATGCGGAAAACATCTCCAAGGAAAACTTTGATTATGCGGCAAGCAACGTTTTTTCCGAGCCTGCAGTCGATGTCACCTACTCCAAGCTTCCGGAACTGGGCAGCGACGAAAGAGTTTTCGCTGTGGAATATCTCCCGGGTCAGTTCGACCAGAGATCCGATTCCTGCGAGCAGTGCATTCAGATACTCACTCAGGGTGAAAGATGCAGGGTCAGAAATGCCAGAGTTTATATCACCGAGGGCAGGATAACAGACGAACAGTTCGACGCTCTCAAAAAGTATATCATCAACCCCGTTGAAAGCCGTGAAGCTTCTCTCGACGAGGTGGACACCCTTGCTGTGAACTATGATATACCCACAGAGGTTGAAACTCTTACGGGCTTTATCACTCTTAATGACGACCAGATCGCTGAGTTCGTTTCAAAGTACGGCCTTGCAATGGACGAGGACGATCTTAAATTCTGCCGTGCTTATTTCAAGGATACCGAAAAGCGTGACCCTACCATTACCGAGATCAGAATGATAGATACATACTGGTCCGACCACTGCCGTCACACTACATTCTCGACAATTATCGACAATGCTCAGATAGACGCAGATTATATCAGAAAGACCTATAACGACTATATTAATGTCCGCAAGGAGCTTGGCAGAGAAAAAAAGCCCATCACTCTTATGGATATTGCTACCATTGCCGCAAGAAAGCTCAAAAAGGACAGCGTGCTGTGCGATCTTGATGAATCCGAGGAGATAAATGCCTGCTCCGTTAAGATCAAGGTCGATGTTGACGGGGAGCTTCAGGACTGGCTCCTTATGTTCAAGAACGAAACCCATAACCATCCCACGGAGATAGAGCCTTTTGGCGGCGCTGCTACCTGCCTTGGAGGTGCTATCCGTGATCCCCTTTCGGGACGTTCCTATGTATATCAGGCAATGCGTGTAACAGGTGCGTCAAATCCTCTCGTTCCCGTTGAGGACACTATCCACGGAAAGCTCCCTCAGAGAAAGATCACTGTTGGTGCTGCAAACGGATACAGCTCCTACGGCAACCAGATCGGTCTTGCAACGGGTCATGTTGCCGAGGTATATCACCCGGGCTATGCCGCAAAACGCCTTGAAATAGGTGCTGTTGTTGGTGCGGCTCCCGTTGAGAATGTTATCAGAGAAACTCCCGAGCCGGGCGATGTTATCATTCTCCTTGGCGGACGCACAGGACGTGACGGCTGCGGCGGCGCAACAGGCTCCTCAAAATCCCATACGGAGCAGTCCCTTGAAAACTGCGGCGCAGAGGTCCAGAAGGGTAATCCTCCCGAAGAAAGAAAGCTTCAGAGGCTCTTCAGAGATCCCGAGGTAACAAAGATGATAAGACGCTGCAACGACTTCGGTGCAGGCGGCGTTTCCGTTGCCATCGGCGAGCTTACAGACGGTCTTGTAATTGACCTTAATGCCGTTCCGAAGAAATATGACGGTCTTGACGGCACCGAGCTTGCTATCTCGGAGAGCCAGGAGCGTATGGCTGTGGTCGTAAGAAAATCCGATATGAAGAAGTTCATTGCGGCTGCTGCAAAGGAAAATCTCGAGGCTACCAAGGTTGCAGATGTTACGGAAGAACCTCGTCTTAAAATGAAATGGAACGGAAAGATAATCGTTGACCTTTCAAGAGAGTTCCTTAACTCCAACGGTGCCGAAAAGCACACCGACGTTACCGTTCCCCTGCCTGTAACATTACAGCCCAAGTCCTATACCGACTGCCCCGACAGCTGGTACACTCTCATGACAAATCTCAACGTCTGCTCCCAGAAGGGTCTTGTTGAGAGATTTGACTCCACCATCGGTGCAGGCACTGTGCTTATGCCCTACGGCGGTAAATATCAGCTCACTCCCAACCAGGCAATGGCTGCGAAGATACCCGTTCTCAAGGGTCAGACAAAGACCTGCTCACTTATGGGCTGGGGCTACAATCCTTATGTAAGCGACAAGAGCCCTTATCATGGAGCTATTTCCGCAGTTATCGAGTCCATTTCTAAGATAATCGCAGCAGGCGGAAGCTACAAGCACTGCTGGCTCACATTCCAGGAGTATTTTGAGAGAACTCAGAATAATCCTACCCGCTGGGGACGCCCCTTCTCCGCTCTTCTCGGCGCTTACAAGGCTCAGCTGGAGCTTGGCTGCGGCGCTATCGGCGGAAAGGATTCCATGTCGGGCACCTTCGAGAACATTAACGTTCCCGCTACACTTGTTTCCTTTGCGGTTTCCACTGCCGACAGTGACAAGATACTCTCCCCCGAATTCAAGAAGGCAGGCAACAAGGTAATTTACATCACTCCCGATTTCGATGAAAACGGTCTTCCCAAGTGGGACAGCGTAAGAAGCGTATTTGAAAGAGTCGAAACACTCATTAAGGAAGGCAAGGCACTTTCCGTTTGGGCAACAGGCTTCGGCGGCATTGCAGAGGCTGTTGCAAAGATGTCCCTGGGAAACAGGATAGGCTTCAGATTTGACAAGAAGCTCCCCGAGGATATCATGTTCTACTCCAGATACGGCTCCTTTGTTATCGAGCTTGACGGCGACCCATTCACTCCCGAAAAGGTTATCGGTACAACTACCGAGGAATATACGATCGACTGCAGAGATTATGTCATTGATATGACAGATCTCCAGAAAAAATGGGAGGACAAGCTTGAACCTGTATTCCCCTGCAACATCAAGAACGATTGCGCTCCCCCAAAGGTTTACAGCTATACCTCCGGAAGCTCTCTCCAGCACGCTTCCTCCTTTGCAAAGCCTAAGGTGCTTATCCCCGTATTCCCGGGCACTAACTGCGAATATGATACCGCAAGAGTATTTGAAAGAGCAGGCGCTGTTCCCGAGATCGTTGTTATCAAAAATCTGTCCGCCGCTGCTCTTGAGGACAGCGTAAAATACTTTGAAAAGGCTGTTAAGAAGTCACAGATCGTTATGATCCCCGGCGGCTTCTCGGGCGGAGATGAGCCTGACGGTTCCGGAAAGTTCATCACTGCATTCTTCCGCAATCCCGCAATAAAGGATGCTGTTACTGAGCTTCTTGAAAACCGTGACGGTCTTATGCTCGGTATCTGCAACGGCTTCCAGGCACTTATCAAGCTCGGTCTTGTGCCCTATGGAAAGATCGTTGACATGGAGGATAATTCTCCTACTCTTACCTTCAACACCATTGCACGTCACCAGTCAATGATGGTTTCCACAAGAATAGCTTCAAACAAGTCCCCATGGCTTGCAGGCTGCGAGGTCGGCGATATCCACAAGATAGCTATTTCCCACGGTGAAGGAAGGTTTGTCGCTTCTCCAGAGCTTATCGCAAAGCTTGCGGAAAACGGTCAGATCGCAACACAGTATGTGGATCTTGATGGCACTCCTTCGATGGATATCCGCTTTAACCCCAACTGTTCCTTCGACGCTATCGAAGGCATCACGTCTCCCGACGGACGTGTCCTCGGAAAGATGGGTCACAGCGAGCGTATCGGCACCGATATCTGCAAGAACGTTCCCGGCAACAAGGATCAGAAGATCTTTGAAAGCGGCGTTGCTTACTTCAAGTAATAGTTTTTCATTAGCCACAGGATCCAAAAAGTCCTGTGGCTTTTTGTGAATATAGAATAATATTTTGCCGTTAATTTTATACACATCATACAATAGATGTGTATTTTTGCTGAAATTCTGCTTAAACTATAGAAATTTTCCTTCGGTTGTATTATAATTATAATGTATGGCTATGTATTACAAATATAACCGAAAGGATTGATATATTATGCCGGCATATCTTGATAACGCCGCTACCACAAAGCCCTGCGAGGAAGCAGTTAAGGCCTGCCTTGCTGCAATGACCGAAAACTACGGTAATCCTTCCTCCCTTCATAAAATGGGCATCAATGCCGAGATAGCTGTTACCGAGGCAAGAAAGGCAATTGCTGCGGCTCTTGTCTGCCAGCCCGAATGCATAACCTTCACATCGGGAGCCACCGAGGCAAACAATACGCTTATCCTCGGAGCTGCGGAAAATTACGGCAGGAGAAAGAAAAAAGCCGTTATTTCGGCAGTTGAGCATCCTTCCGTGGAGGAAACCGCAAAGCTTCTTGAAAAAAACGGCTTTACCGTTGTAAGGATAGCTCCCATGAAAAACGGCGAGATAGACGCAGATGAATTTGCTGCTGCCGTTGATAACGATACCTTCCTGGTTTCCTGCATGATGGTAAACAACGAAACAGGCGCTGTTATGCCTATAAAACGAATTTTTAATACAGTGAAGAAGCTTTATCCCGATTGCATCACTCACTGCGACGCCGTTCAGGGATTTATGAAGCTGCCTATCAAAGCTGCCGATCTCTCCGCAGATCTTATTACGGTCAGCGGGCACAAGGTTCACGCTCCCAAGGGAGTGGGCGCTATGTACATAAAAAAGGGCATCCGTATTGCTCCAAGAATGATAGGCGGCGGTCAGGAAAAGGCTCTGCGCTCGGGAACCGAAGCAGTCCCTCTCATAAGTGCTTTCGGTGCGGCTGTCAGAACTCAGCTCCCCACAATACCCACCGCTTACTCAAACGCCGAGGAGCTTAACGGCAGGCTCCGCAAAAAGCTTGCCGCCCTTGATTATATCACCATTAATTCAAATGCCGACAATCAGTGCCCCTATATCCTCAATTTCTCCGTTTCGGGGATACGCTCGGAGATAATGCTCCATTTTCTTGAAAGCAAGGGCATTTACGTTTCCAGCGGCTCTGCCTGCTCAAAGGGCGCTCACAGCGGCGTTCTGAAGGCTATGGGGATTCCCGACAAAACTGCCGATTCGGCTATCAGGGTCTCATTCTCAAGAATGTCCTCCTGCGGCGAGATAGAAGCTCTTGTAACTGCCGTGCAGGAAGGCTATCTGAGCCTTGCAAAGTCAAAATAACATGGCTTTTGAAACAAGCTTATACTTAAATTTTTTTGAAAGGATATTACCGATAAAATGAAAGAGATCATTCTTCTTAAAGAGGGCGAGATCGCTCTCAAAGGTCTTAACAAGCGCACTTTTGAGGAGGCATTCATCAAAAATCTCCGTCACAGGCTCAAACCTCTGGGCAAATTTGATTACAGCCGTTCTCAGTCTATGATATACTGTGAGCCGCTTTCCGAGGATATCGACATGGACGAGGCTGTGCTCAGGGCTTCAAGAGTTTTCGGAGCAGCAGCTATCTGCCGTGCAATGATAACGGAAAAGGATTTTGATATCATCTGCCGTGACGCTCTTGAATACTGCGGCGATGAGCTTTCCTGTGCAAGGACCTTCAAGGTGCAGGCAAAGCGTTCCGACAAGCGCTTTCCCATGAACTCTCCCGAGATATGCAGGGAGCTTGGCGGACGCATTCTTGAAAAATTCCCTCGCCTTGAGGTGGACGTCAAGAACCCCGACGTTACCGTAAATGTTGAGATCCGTGATACTAACGCTTATATCCACACAGGAAACCGTCCCGCTGCGGGAGGCATACCCGTCGGCACCTCGGGAAGGGCTATGCTGCTGCTTTCAGGCGGTATCGACAGCCCTGTTGCGGGCTATATGATGGCAAAGCGTGGAATAGATATTTCCGCTATACACTACGTTTCTCCTCCCTATACTTCGGAGCGTGCAAGAATGAAGGTTGAGCGTCTTTGCGAAAAGATAACGCCCTGGTGCGGCGACACCACCTTCTACTGCGTTCCCTTCACGGAGATCCAGGAAGCCCTGAGAGATAACTGCCCCGAGGAGCTTTTTACCATTATCATGCGAAGACTTATGATGGAGATCGCTCAGAGGATATGCGAGAAAAACAACATCACCGCTCTTATCACGGGCGAAAGCGTCGGTCAGGTGGCAAGCCAGAC
>CAMAIG010000104.1 GCA_945835085.1 uncultured Ruminococcus sp.
AATCGGCCAGCATCGCTCCTGCCTGCGCACCTACAAAGAAAATCGGTGTTACAAAGTCATCGTGGGCAATGTACGAACGTGGAGAACGTGTGCCGAGAGATGAAGTGAAGATTAAAATAGCGAACTTTTTCGGCAAGACTGTTCAGGAGATTTTTTTCGGGCAGCAGTAAAACAAATAACTGATGAAAGGAAGTGAACCCCATGACCGATACAGAATTTCTGAACAGGCTGCCCGAGGGAACGAGGGCGCCTACCGAGAAAGAGTTTGAGGCAATACAGTTTGTCTACAACTATCACCCGTCTATACACCCTGTGGAGGGCAAGAACCAGATAGCAATGCTTTACAGCACATTCGGCATGCGCATAATTGCGGATATGTACGAAACAACCAAGAGGGCGCAGGAGATCGACGAAGAGCGCAGAAAGCTCCGCCTCAGACTTCAGGAGCTTGAACGTGAAGCCGAAGAGCTTGCAATGATATGAAGGAGCGATGAAACAACCAAAACCCACTGAAAGGGGGTGAAACAATGGCAGTAAATGCAATTATTCCCGAAAAGGTAATGACGCCGCTTGATACATTCATTGCCGCCGATAGAGAGTGGCTGAATGATCTTGTGGTTCGTTATCCGAACCAGATACCGGTTAAGGAGCTTGCCGATCACTGGGGCTGCAATCCCGAAAGTATTCGTGAAATGCTGATGAACGCCCCCGTATTCGGACTGCACTGGAAAAAAGTCGGTGCGAAGAACAACAGCTTTCTGATACCGACAGGCGTATTTATCCGCTGGTATTGCAAAATAAATTAGTATGAAAGGATGAAAAATCACGTGGAAAACAAAAACGAGATCAAAAAGCAGATCATGGAATATTTTCGTGATAAAAACCGAAAGTATACCGACATGATGATAGAGGCATCAATGAACGAATCGGTGCCGATAAATGAAACGGTGATGAAAATCATTCAGGAAATACTTGATGATCTGACTATCATTTTCACTATGAACCATATCACACTGCCCATAATCACGGCGGCAATGATGATATCGGCAAAAGCAAAAGAAAACAGTTTGGACCCGGAACAGCAGAAAATATATGATGTGATTATTAAGAATTTCGATGTGGTACACTTCGCAGTCCCGACCGAAAAATATAAGAAACGCTTTAACGGCGAAAACAGCGGTACATAAAAAAATGCCGTGACGGAAAACCGACACGGCAAAGGTGAAACCACCTCAGACAATACTTCACACTACACATATATTATAGCAAAAGCAAATCCAATTGTCAAGGGGAACGGAAATGATTATCAACAAGGCAAATTATGTTGCAAATGAGCTGCTGGAGATTATAACGCAGATAGATCCGTCGATAGTGGGCGCATCTTACATATGCGAACGTGGGCAGGAGCTTGTGCAGGTAAGATACAGCGGCGGCACGGCGATAGTTGTAAACGTCACAGGCGATAATCTGTCCGCAATTGCCCTTGACGTTGCAAAAGCAATAAGCTGATTGAAACAGGAGGTACAAAAATAATGGCGAATATCATTAATGAAATAACCGAAAGGGCAGTTGCATACATGTCCGCCAAAGAGCTCAGAAGGTGCAGCATGGGGAACATCATGCCGAAGACAAACGACGGCATGTATTTTTTAGATGTATCAAGCAGCATGTGCCATGCGGTATATGATATATCTTCCGACGAGCCGCAGGAAGCACTGCTGTATTGCGATGCCGGGAACTGGCGCATATGCACCCGCAGTCTTTCTTCTGATAGGTGGGCGTCGTCGGTGCCTTTCGGCAGTCCGCATTTCAAGTGGATAAAGCGGGGTGTTCTGGAATGAAGTCGAGATACACGGGGCTTACCAGACAGGCGCAGGACGTTTTCAGGCGTGAACAGGAAGCAAGGGAGCGGGCATTTGCAACCGTCATGATAAAACTGGTGATGTACGTTTATTCCACCACCGAGCACAAAGGAAAAGCTGCGACAGAAAGATTCTGGAACAACATCGAGGAAAGTCTTGATCTTATGCATACAGACCCCGTTTTCTGGGATCGTGTTGATGCACTGCTGATAGATAAATACAAATATGATCTGCCGCCTTTTGATCTGGAGTACATGGAACAGGCGTTTTACCGCCCGCCGGAGATCACGGAAAAGGAAGCGGAACAGGCTGTTGCGAAAATGGCAAAGATGAAAGAATTCATCGAGGCGAACGGTCTGCCGGAGCGGGAGGTATAAACCTATGAAAATCATGAATCTATGCAAGCCCTGCGCCGAGAAGATGAAAGCAGAGGGCAAAAGAGATGTAAAAGAAGTGATCGGCAGGAAGATCAAGGGCGACTGCGAAGGCTGTGAGTGCCGCAGATATGTAAGCGAGTACGAGGTAAAGAGAATTTTTTTCGGGAGGAAAAAGAGCAATGAGCAATAAAAAATTTGATGCCTTTATAGGCGTTGCCGCATCGGTGCTTGCAGGATTTGCATTATTCGCGGCACTGGCATTTTTCATTTCATACAATTATCCGCTTAATGAATTTTTCGGATTCATCGTTTTGGTGATGACTATCACGCTGGTAGTATGCGGATATATCATGCTGGCGGCAGAATGCGAGGCGGAAAACGAGCTTGACGAGCTTGCGGAGGAAATTAGCGATGGACAGTGTGATGAAATTCAAGATACTTACGATGTATGATCATGGAAAAAGATCCTATTCGGAAATTGCAAAAATCAGCGGTGCAAAATTTTCCGAAGTAAGAAAAATTATCGAAGAGGAGCGGGAAAACATGGCAATCAGCAGCGAAAAGAGAAAAGAGGTAATAATGCTTCTTGACGAAGGCATGACCATAAAGCGGATCGAAGCCGAAACGGGAATATCACACGGCACTATCAGCAGGATAAAAGCAGAACTTAATGCGGCGATTGCTGTTCCGGAAACGGCGGCAGATGTTGAAGCTCCTGTTGAAACTGTTGAAAGCTTAGAGCAGCAGGAGCATGCGGAAGAAGTTGCGGAAGAGCCGCAGAAGCCCGAACCGAAGCCCGAACCCGTGATACAGGCGGAAGAGGCTGACGGCGTGGAATATACAAGGCTGATCCCGCCGCAGTCGGGACCCGAAGAGGAAGTGCCTGAGGAAGAGGAAGTTGCGGAGCTTATCGAATCAAATCCTGTGATCGACGACTGCCTTGTCGGAATTCTCAATAAAAAGGCCGAGAAAACAAGCGTACATATTAATCGGCTGATCTCAAAGATATGGAAAGATCTGCGGAAGCTTGAGAGCATCGAAAGCGCATTTGCGGCAGACGGTAAGTTTGACGATGCCCATGGAATACGGGAAAGCATAGATACGGTAGTATCGACGCTGTATGAATTATGCGAAAGAACGTGAGCGAGCCGGGCATTGATATTATCATGTCGCTGAAATTTGCCGAGATAGGCAGGATAGGCGATGTATATTACGTCACCGAGAAAAACCCGTCAAGCGGCACGATAACACATCACCGAGAATATACGGGTGATGATGCAGGGGGAGCGGCACGGGCGAATTTTTGCGATCAGATATATACGGTAATATGGAAATACATAGGGAAATATCTGGAAAAGCACGGGTACGACCCGATAACGGGGAGGAGAAAAAACAAAAATGAAATCAATAGCAATACCACAGAAGAGCAGGAGCCTTGAACCGAATGAGCGGATGATAATGAAGCTTCTTTCGGACGGCAAGAGCCTGAAAGAAATCGCAAAAATAATGAAACTGCCTGCAAGAGTATGCAAATCGGCGGACATGGCAAAGGGCACCGAGGACATATCCGTCGAGGCATGCTGCTGTAGGATACGTGAAAAGGGCTATCAGCTTCCGAAGCCGGGGGATCATTATGAGCCTTGACAATCGATATGGTAAAGCTCCCAGTGAGGCAGCGGAACAGTCGCTGCTTCTGAACTGGGTGAGATTTGCATCTGTAAAATATCCGGTGCTTGATATGTTGGTGCATGTGCCCAACGAGGGAAAACGCTCCGCACGGGCAGGTTCGGAGCTGAAAAGGCAGGGGCTGAAAGCAGGATATCCCGATCTTGCGCTTAATGCCGCCCGATGCGGCTATCACGGATTATTTATCGAAATGAAAAAGCGGGGCGGAAGAGCAACCTACGTACAGATAGACTGGCTGGAATGTCTGGAGCACGAAGGGAATGCAGTTGCATTGTGCGACTGCATGGAGTCGGCACGGAATGTACTGGAATCATATGTGCGTGGTGATAAGCATGCGCTTGATCGTTTTCTGCTGAAAGCTGAAAATGATGATTTTGATCTCTTGCGGGAGCGGAAGGGCAGATTAAAATAATAGGAGGTAAATCATGGAAGAGAAAAAAATAACGGGCGACAGTCCGATTGAGGAATTAGACCTGAGTATACGCAGTTACAACGCACTCAAGCGCATGGATATAAAAACGGTAAACGATATATTTGAAAAGGGCGTGGAGCTGAAAAGAGTAACGCCAAAGCTTTATGATAAGGTGTGCGAGAAGCTTAAGGATATTTTCCCCTGGTTTACCGGGTTCAGCGGCGAAAGCACGATTGAGGACACCGAACCGTCAAATTTCGGAGAAGTGTCCTACCAATACATCCCGATCGCCGATATCAGACCGCACCCGAAGAATCCACGAAAATCGGTAGGAGATGTTTCCGAGCTTGCGGAGAGTATCAAGAGCAACGGCATCATGCAGAATCTTACGGTCATTCCCGATCCTGATAATGACGGGAAATATATGGCGCTTATCGGACACAGGCGGCTTGCCGCCGCCAAGCTGGCAGGGCTGGAAACGGTGCCGTGCCTGTTCGCAGCCAATCTGACCGAGCAGGAACAGATCGCAATAATGCTTACGGAGAATATCCACCGTGCGGCGCTGACGGCAATGGAAGAAGCAGAAGGAATTCAGATGATGCTTGATCTGGGCGACACAGTATCGGATATTTCCGAAAAAACGGGAATGTCAGAAACGACGATACGCCGCCGCCGCAGTCTGCTTGACTTCGACCACGATCTTGTTGCAGCGGCGCAGGAAAACGGTGCGACCCTTGACGACTTTGAAAAAATCAGAGAGATCAAAGACGAAAAGCAGCGTGAAGAGTGCCTGAAGGCGGCGGGCACATCGGATTTTGCGTACAAACTCAGGGCAGCAAAAGCAACCGATGAAAGCAACGAGAAAAGAGAGCGCATGTTGAAATGGCTTGACAGCTGGGCTGAATGTGCAGAAGAAAAGCCGTCATCCGATGATTACAAATGTATAAAAACGATCAGTATCTGGAGCTGGAAAGAAAGCGACGAGCCTTGCGGTGAAAACTGTCTTTATACCAAAGAGGTATACGGGGGCAATTACAGCATATGGCGCCCGAAAACCGATGAAGAAAAGCGGGAGCAAAAAGAGAACAACGAGAAGCTTGAACAGGCAAGACGCAAAGCCGATTACATCAAAAATAAAAAGCAAGAACTGTTTGAGATGCTTAAGATCATTGATAAGAATCACATTGATTTCATCAAATCATTTTCACACATGCCGAAAGGGCATACATTTGCAGAAAGTGTGATGAAATTTATCATGGTTGATGTTCAGGCGGAATTATGCGCGTATGACATAAACGAAACATTTGACGGAGATAAGCAGCTGTCGGACAGTGAATTTCTTGAGGATATCGCCGAAAAATCACCCGAAAAAGCGGTGCTGATGTGGCTGTATAATACGTACAGCGGTAGTGTGACGAATATACATTATTTCATGGATTATAACGGTAATTTTGTCGAAGATGAAACATGGCGGCTGAAATTTATTGATTCTATGCGCTGTTTCGGATATGAGCCGTCAACGGTTGAAATTGAGATATACAGCGGCACCCATGAGATATATCACGACGAGTATAACGATGAAGCCTGAGCAAGTAAAAAATTATCTTGGTAAAAAAGTTATTGTGAAAGGTATTCCGTCGGCGGAGGGCGTTGTCTATCTGCTGACGGCGTACATCTTAAAATACAATCCGAGATCGCCAAAGCCGGACAAACTGTTCCGGCAGGCGGAAGTGACGGAGATAAACGGGAGCGGATCGGTATCGATCGTTCCGCTGGAAGGTGTTGAAGGCTATGAAGA
>CAMAIG010000105.1 GCA_945835085.1 uncultured Ruminococcus sp.
TTTTCGTTTCCGAGAATGAATTTTGCACTTCGGTTTGCGGAAATTATCCTGCCGCCTGTGCCGAAGATAACAAGCCCCTCGGACATATTCTCGGTGATGTACTCAAATTCCTGCTGCTGCTTTGAAAGCTCCTCCATCTGTGTGCGTATCTTTTCGTTCTGCTTATCCATTCGTACAAGCAGGGGTGAAAGCTCGTCATAGGTAATGTTTGCCCCCGGCTCGTCAAGGTCAAGCTCGTTTATGGGCTTGACAATGGAATCGGTGAGCAGCTTTGCCGTTATCATTGCCGTAGCAAAAATTATCAGCACAATAATTATCAGCCTTGGGGCACTGACACCCAGAAGTCCGATGACGTTTTTCGTGTCAGCGGCAATTCGCAGAATATCTCCGCTGTCAAGCTTTACAGCATAATAATAGATCTGTTTGCCTATCGTATCGGAGGAACGTGTTATCTCGCCTGTGCCCTTTTCAATAGCAGACCTTATTTCGGGTCTGTCAAGATGATTGTCCATGGCGGAGATATCAGCATAGTTTTCATATAAAACAGTGCCGTCCTTATCTATAAAGGAAATGCGGTTATCACTGTGCTTTCCCGTGTAGGAAACATAGTCCATAATTTCCTTATCACTATCAAAATTATTTATTGCCGCAGACATGAACACCGCTTCATGCTTAACTTCATCATGAAGATCGGCGGTCATGCTGCTGTACATTACTCTCGCCGCAAGCACCGATGTAAGCAAGAGCGTTATCAGTGATGCAAGGCAGATGCTAAGATAAATTCGTTTCTTCATATTTTCACCCTTGCCTTATAGCCTGTGCCCCTGACGGTTTCGATAATATCCGCACCCTCGCCAAGCTTCATTCGAAGAGTCCGTATATGTGCGTCAACTGTTCTTGTTTCGCCTGTGAAGCTGTAGTCCCATAATAATTCAAGAAGTGCATCTCTCGTGAACACCTCCCCGGGGTGTTTCATAAGAAACAGCAGCAGCTCAAATTCCTTGTGAGTAAGCTCGATTACTTCACCGTTCACCTTTGCCACATGACATTTTACATCAACGCTCACGGGACCCAGCTCATATATTTCTTTATCATCATTATCATCATCGGTGCGGCGAAGAACTGCCTTTATCCTTGCCACAAGCTCCATCATTCCGAAGGGCTTTGCAATATAATCGTCGGCACCCAGGTCAAGTCCCGTTACCTTGTCATATTCCGTGTCCTTTGCCGTTACCATGATAACGGGTATTTTTCGGGTAACGCTGTCCTCACGGAGCTTTTTGAGAATATCAAGCCCGTCCTCCTCGGAAAGCATGATGTCAAGCAATATCAGCCTTGGGATATTTCCTGCCTTTATCATAGTGAACAGTGATTTTCCGTCCTCAAAACCAAGAGCCTGAAAGCCTGTGTTTCTGAGAGTGTATAGAACAAGCTCCCTGATGCTCATATCGTCTTCAACATAATATATCATTCTATCAGTCCTTACTCGTGTGACCCCGTAAGTGAATATTCCACCCACTCCGCAATGTTTGTTGCGTGGTCACCGATACGTTCAAGATATTTTGCCGTCATTACAATGTCAATTGCATTCTCCCCCGATGTGGGGTCGGCGGCTGTCATTCTGATTATATCACATTTTATCTTGATAAACAAGTCATCTACTGCATCATCACTGTCAATAACTGCTTTTGCGGCTTCAATGTCCTTTTTGACAAAAGCGTCAATGCTGCCCTTGACCATTTCGGACACTGCTTCGGACATTGCCGAAATATCCTTCCGGCATTCGCTGTCGTCAAGCCTGCAAAAGCGTACAAGCTCCCCGATATCGTCAGCCTGGTCGCCTATGCGCTCCATATCTGTTATCATTTTAAGTGCCGATGAAATAGTCCGAAGATCTCTTGCAACAGGCTGCTGCTGCAAAAGAAGCTTCATGCAAAGGCTCTCAATTTCACGTTCCTTGCGGTCAATTTCCTTTTCTGTGTCATGTATCTTTTCAATGAGCTTTTCGTCCGAGTCAAGAAGTGCCTTTACAGCATCGGAAATTGCCTTTTCGCATAGTGCCCCCATGGTGATAAGGTCGTTGTTCAGCTCTTCAAGCTGCATCTGAAATCTGTTTCGCATATTATTCTCCTTATCCAAATCTTCCCGTGATATAATCCTCCGTACGCTTGTCCTTAGGTGTGGAGAAAAGCTTTTCCGTGTCATCAAATTCCACCATTTCACCAAGCAGAAAAAATGCGGTCTTGTCGGAAATTCTCGTTGCCTGCTGCATATTGTGAGTTACGATGACTATGGTGTATTTCTCTTTAAGCTCAAGGGCAAGATCCTCTATCCTGCTTGTGGAAATAGGGTCAAGGGCGGAGGTAGGCTCGTCCATAAGCAGAACGTCAGGCTCAACTGCAAGCGCCCTTGCAATGCAAAGACGCTGCTGCTGACCCCCCGAAAGTCCCAGGGCACTTTTTTTAAGCCTGTCCTTCAGCTCGTCCCAGATCGCCGCACCCTTCAGAGAACGCTCCACAATTTCGTCAAGCCTTGCCTTTGAACGGACTCCGTGAGTGCGTGGACCGTATGCAATGTTATCGTAAATGCTCATGGGAAATGGATTCGGCTTCTGAAAGACCATTCCCACCTTTTTTCTGAGAAGATTTACGTCCATATTGCCGTAAATATCCTCCCCGTCAAGACGTATGCTGCCGTCTATCCTACAGCCTTCAACAAGGTCATTCATGCGGTTAAGGGTTTTGAGAAGTGTGGATTTTCCGCAGCCCGAGGGACCAATAAATGCGGTTATCTTTCCCGTGGGGATATTAAGCTCCACATTTTTCAGCGCATGGAATTTATCATAGTACAGGTCAAGCCCCGATATTCCAAATTTGTTTTCGCTCATTTTGCTGTTCCTTTCCTATTTTGCTATCCGCTTTGCAATTGCCGAGGACGCTGCATTTATAAGAATAACTATCACAAGCAGCACAACTGCAGTTGCATAGGACTGCTCTGCCGCAAGCCCTTCGTTCCAGAGTGCATACAGATGAATAGCAAGCGTTCTTCCCGAGCCCATAAGGTCATTGGGAATTTGCGCAACCGATCCTGCGGTGAAAATAAGTGCTGCGGTTTCTCCCACGATACGTCCGATAGAAAGTATAACGCCCGCAAGAATTCCGGGAATTGCAGAGGGCAGAACTATTCTGAAAATGGTTCTAAGTTTTCCCGCACCAAGTCCGAAGCTGCCCTCACGGTAGCTGTCGGGAACGCTTTTGAGAGCTTCCTCGGTGGTACGCATTATTGTGGGAAGTATCATTATGGAAAGTGTAAATGTTCCCGCAAGGAGAGAATAACCCCATTTAAGCTGTGTTACAAAAAGCAGATATCCGAAAAGTCCGTAAACAATTGAGGGAATGCCCGAAAGGGTTTCGGCGGTTATGCCAATGACTGTTACAAGCTTGTTTCCACGCTTTGCATATTCCGTGAGATAAACTGCCGAAAATATTCCCAGAGGAACGGCAATAAGCAGCGTGCAAATGGTCATTGTGACCGTATTTATCAGAGCGGGGAACAGGGAAACATTCTCCGAATTATATTCAAATGCAAAGAGGTCAAGGGACAGGTTGGGAACGCCCTTAAAAAGTATGTATGCGACTATGCAGACAAGTGCGCCAACTGTCAGAAAAGCGGAAAATATAACTATCGTCCGCAGAAATACCGATTGCAGCTTAGCTGTTTTGTTCATGGCTCACTCCTTTTCCGACCTTCTTTTTATGACAGAGAAGGTCAGGTTAATTATCAGAATGAAAATAAACAGAATGACCGCCGTTGCAATAAGTGCTTCACGGTGAAGGTCTGCCGCATAGCCCATTTCAAGGACGATGTTTGCGGTCATTGTGCGAACACCCTTTATGATGCTGTTTGGCACAACAGGCTGATTTCCAGCAACCATAATGACTGCCATTGTTTCGCCCACGGCACGTCCTATGCCGAGTATCACTCCCGCAAGTATTCCCGATTTTGCGGCGGGAACAACAGCGCAGAAAACGCTTCTTTCATGGCTTGCACCAAGAGCAAGAGAGCCTTCATAATAGCTTTTCGGTACAGCGTCAAGGGCACTTGCCGACACGTTGATTATGGTGGGAAGTATCATTATCCCCAGCACGATACAGGCGGAAAGCATACTTGTTCCGCTGCCGCCGAAAATAGTTCTTACAAGGGGAACGATAACCATAAGCCCGAAAAATCCGTACACTACCGAGGGTATTCCTGCAAGCAGATCAACGGCGGGCTTTAGGATTTTGCGGAGCCTTTCGGGGCAGAAATCCGCCATGAAAATTGCCGTTAAAATTCCCACGGGAACGCCGATTATTATTGCACCGAAGGTCACGCAAAGGCTGCCCAGTATCATGGGAAATATGCCGTAAATATCATTTCCGGGCTTCCACTTAGTACCAAGGAGGAATTCCGATATGCCTATCTTTCCGATAGCGGGAATGCCGCTGCCGAACAGAAACAGGCATATCAGAAGCACTGCCAGAACAGATACGCAGGCGGCGGCAGCAAACACGCCATGCATCAGCTTTTCTTTAAAGTTGTTCATATGTTATCCTTATTCGGAAATCAGGGATTCCCATGTTGTAACATCGCCTGTGTAGATGTTCTTTACCTGTTCGGAGGTAAGATCGTTAACGGGATTGTCGTTTGATACAATTACTGCAATACCGTCCATTGCAATGACAACGGGGGTAAGTCCCTTTTCAAGCTCGCTGTCCTTAAGATCACGGGAAGCCATTCCGATGTCGCAGATGCCGTCTGCCGCTGCGGACATTCCCGTGGTTGAATCGCTCTGATTTATTTCAATGGTAACCTCGGGGTTAAGTGCGCAGTAAGCTTCTTTCAGCTTCTCCATTACGGGAGTTACGGAGGAGGAGCCTGCAACTGTTACCTTGCCGCTTTTCTTTGTGCTTTCGTATGCTGCAGCGTCGGAAACCTTTATGTAGCCCTTGTCCTCAATAACAGCCTGTCCGTCGGCGGACATAATGAAGTTCACAAAATCCTGTGCAGCTTCGGACAAGCCCTCCTTGTATGCAATGTTGAAGGGACGTGCGATCTTGTATTCACCGCTGTTGATAGTTTCAACGGAAGCCGCTGTGCCGTCTATCTTTACTGATTTTACGCTATCGTTCATTGAGCCTAAGGAGATATATCCTATAGCGTATTTGTCTTGGGAAACGCTTGTCATCATAACGCCTGTGCTTGATGTGATAGTTGCATAATCGGTGGTCATGTCAACCTTTTCGCCGGCTTCATTTTTCTGCTCGATGCCGAAAAGCTCGATGAATGCACCTCTTGTACCCGAGCCGTCCTCACGGGAGATAACTGTGATGGAAGATGTCTTGTCAAATGCAGATGCGGAAGATGTGTTGTCCGTATTGGTGTCAGTGCCCGAATTTGCATTGCCGCAGCCTGCAAGAAGCATAGCCGCACATATAGCGGAAACTCCGGATAATTTCATTTTCTTTGTAAACATGATTATTTACTCCTTTTGATCTGATGTTGTAATTTAATTACAGTTATGATTTTATCATCACAATGTAAAAACCATAATCACGTTTATGTCAAATCTGTGTAAAATCCGGAAAAAGTGCTGATAACGATATTTGGGGCATAAAAACAGCGCACACCCTCCGAGTGTGCGCATAGAAAAACCACCTTGTTAGGGGCAGTCAACGATTTATAAGCCGTTCAATTTCGTCAATAGGCAGCAGAATTTGCGGAAACCTTTTGACATACCTTGCAAAGCCCTGAAAAGCTGTTATCAGCTCGTTTATATTGCATTTCATGTATAAAAATCACCCTACGGGAGTAAGGTGATTAATGTTACCATTCAGGAAGATCTTCACTTTTCTTTTTTTCATTTTCAATTTCAGTTTCAAGTTCCTCCATAGTCATTTTTGCATGTCGATCTGATGTTTCAGGTGGTATTCCGTCAAAATAGTGTTCGTATTCTGTATTCATTACCTTACCTCCCATTTTATTCCGTAATCTCTTGAAAACTGATTTAATGCTTTTGCATAAGGCTCTGATTCATTATAACCTCTTTTTCTGTATATGTCAACAGTACTGTCAAACAAATTCG
>CAMAIG010000106.1 GCA_945835085.1 uncultured Ruminococcus sp.
CCTTTGCAGCATAATCACTGCCAAAAGTAGTCATTTTATAGCAGAAATACAGAGTCTATACATTCTGCTTTTGATACTCAAAAAGCGTATCATCGGAAACAATAGCTTCCGCAAGAGATTTTATAATTTCCCCGCCTGCGGAAAGTATCTTGTCGAGGTTGTTCACAAGTGTTTCGGCTATTGTACCTATTGCCTTAACGGCGGCAGGGATAAGAGTGGGTGCTTCATCGGATAAGCTGTCGCATAAAGCGGTTATAACGTCAATAGCCCCCTGTGTGACCTTGCCTGTGTTGTCGGATAATGCCTGTGTAAGCGTTGACAGCAGCTGCGCAGCAGGCTTTGCAAGCTCGGGAGCAGATGTTGTCAGCCCCGAAATAAGAGTATCTATGATAGTGCCTACATTGTCATTGATTATCGGTATAGCTGCGGCGGCAAGCTCGGAAAGCGTACCGATAAGCGCCTCGATAAGCGAATCCGCCCCTTCCAGAACGGAAGGCAGCATGTTGTTTATCGTTTCGGGTATCATCGGAAGAATTTCTTCCGCAAGTTGAGTTACACCCTTTGCCATTTGAGGCAGCATTGAATTTATAATGGGCTTGAAGTTTTCCATAACATTGGAAATGCTGTCTGTAAGGTCGGAAACAAGCCTGTCAAGGTCCTGTGTGGGGTCGGATATTCCCGTCAGCAGGTTTTCCCATGCCGCCTTCATGCTTGCCATGGAGCCTGAGAGAGTAGCGGCACCCTCCGCCTGTGCATATCCCGAAAGCTTCTGCATTTCGATGTAATCCACAAGTGCATTCTGGCAGTCCGCAAGGTTGTCAATAACGTAATTTGTGGCTTCGCCCTGTGATTCCTTCCATGTGTTGACCTTGTCGATAAGCTCCTGAAAGCCTTCCTTTGTGGGAGTGATGCCTATCTGTAAATTGTCAAGCATGGTAAAATTATTTTTCATTATGCCGTTGAAAGCGTTCTGCACATTCTCGGCGGTGTTTCCCGTTGCGGCAACTATATCCGCTTCCGCCGTTACTATCCTGTCCGCAAGCTTTGCGGCGGCAAGCTCGTCGCCGCCCAGAGCCGTTTTCAATCCGACGGCAAATCCGTTGACCTGCTGCAGATAGTCGTTCTGGGACATCTGTATGTCTTTAAATGCGTTTTTGGCTTTATCGGCAATGTAATCGTAAGCACTGCCGAACATAAGCTTTGAGCCGCCTGCAAGCTGTTCATAGTCCGCATAGCATTCTGCCGACTGCTTAGCCAGTGCAGCAACGGCAGTCGAAGCTGCGGCAGTGGCGGCGGCAATTCCCGCAACAGACTTCTTAGCAATGCCGCCCAGCTTTTCAAATCCCTGTTTAAATCCGTCGGAATTGATATTTGTATCAAAAACCAGTGACCCGTCAGCCATTATGTATCCTCCCCGTTTAAAAATTTCTGTGCCCGTTCATATCTCTGCCGTTCGGATAATGTTTTCGGAAGCTCGTATAATTCCTGCATCTCGTATAAAAATTCCCTGCGGCTCTCGGGCAGGTCAATGTCAATATCCTCCGCACGCCATGAAACAATGTCGTTGAATTTGGTATCTTTAAGCCCCTTGAATAATGCACGGTATTTCCACCAGTGCATATTGCAGGCGGTAAGGTCAACGCCGTACTGCTGCATAAATGCGGCGAAAATATAAGGCGCATCAAAGCCTGCGGAATAGTATTTTCTTGACGTTCTGCCCGTGTCACGGTGCGGTTCTCCGCAACGGAAGAACCACATCACAAAACGGAATAATTCAATGGAAAAATTTTCATCGGGGAATACCAGCCGGACAGCTGTTATCTGCTTGTGATCGGGAGCAATGTCATCGTCCTGCAAAAGCAGCTCGATTTTGATCCATAAACGATAATCGGTATCAAAAGCAAGCTCCCTTCCGTCTGATAAAACATAGACATCGGGGAGCTTGTCCGTGAGGATATTAATCATGGCTCAGATATTCCTCTTCAATAATTTCCCGGGACCTTTTTGCGGCAAGCTCTACCATGATATTGTATATCCTCCGCATTTCGTCAAGATCTGCGTGCATAATATCGGGATATAATTCATCAGCGGCGGCAGAGCCGAGAAAAGCCGAAATACCCTGCTTTAAGGCTTCGGCTTTTTCTCTGCCCGATTCTGCCGCAAATATGCTTTTTTCCGCAGCCATAAGCTTGTCCAGCAGCTCCGCATCACGGCTTGGAAGTTCGTACTCCCTGCCTCGGAACGATACAACAGCAGGCTTGCGTTCATGGTCCATATTTACAATATCGGCAGTAATTTTCATTATTCGGATGCTTTACTGTCGGGCGTGAATGTCTTTGTGTCGGGATCGAACGTGCCGGGAATACTGTCGCCCTGCACCGACAGTGTGCCTGTGAGGGACATCTTCTTTTCGCCGTCGAAAGAGGAAATACCCACAGCTGCGGATTCTCTCCATGCCCTGTAAGGTTTTTCTCCGATAGCTTCTACCGTCAGAATATCCACAACGGCGTCGGCACCTGTTTTTCTGCCCTTAGCAATGTCGTGTACGATCTTGATAGTGGGGTCTGCAAGCATCAGATCCGCTTCGATGTTGTAAGAGGGAGAATAGTCCGTCACCTCGGAAGATGAAGCACTCATGTTGATGTACTTTGTTTCTTCGGTATTCGCCCCGGGATTTTCCTGGAATTTCTTCCAGCCGTCACCGCAGCGGTCCCACTGGGGCGTTTCCTTTTTGCTTGTGTTCATGTAGTGGTGAATGTCCGTTCTCATTGCTACTGCATTCATGTGTTGTTTACCTCCGTGTAATCAATATCATATTTCATTTTGCACTGCACCGAAAATGTGCCTTTTTTCCCTGATTTGTCAAGGTCAAAAAGCATTGCATTTTCTGCGTATAATTCATTTGCCGTACAGCCTGCAGGCAGCAGGGGAAGCGGTGCGGAATTAAAATATATCTGTAATTTTTCGATAAATCCGCTGCTTTCAAGGCGGCGGACATCGCTGTCGGTCATCTTCCGAACCTCCACAGCAAATGTGTACAGCCGCTCTTCGCTGCCGCTGATATATGTGGATAATACGGTATCGCCGCTTGGATAAATGCCGTAATTATCGGGAGAATCCTCCAGCCAGTTTATGTGGCGTTTGCTTATGTCGGCAAGCAGGGGACAGGCAGCCACATAATTTTTTATGCCGTCTATTATGCTTGTCATCGGCGGTCACACTGCCTTTCTGCGATTTTCCGTGCACCCTCTAAAATAATTTCCTTCTTGTCGGCTTTCATTCGCTCAAACCACAGCCGCCCCCGCAGACCTCCCGAAGCCGTTCCGTTCCTGCCCCGCCCCGAATTTTCATAGTAGACGGCTTTTGCATAGGGCGTTTTGTACCGCACACAGCCCGAACCGATAACGGTGTGTATGGTTCCCGACCTTGCAAGGGTGCCCGTGTCCTTGGGTATATACGGTTCGGAATAACGCAGCACGGCATTGTCCACATACTTCTGTACGGCTCCGCTTTGGACTATCCCGTGCTTTACCATAAGCGCACGCACCGACGGCGTAACGAATTTCAAGGTCATTATATCACCCCTAATTTCACATGCCGCATATCCTCCGAACCGTAATCATGACGTGTTACGGAACGGATTGAATGTGCAGCTTTCACGGCTTCCGACAAATCATCGGGAACGCTGCCGAATACAATATAATCCCCCTTGCATGCATCTGCATTTACATCGGGGATATATACCGACATGCTGTCGGCACGCTCCTCACCGTACTTTTTTGTGTCGGAAGCATAGGTGTCCTGCCGCATGCATTTTCCGACGTATACGGCAGAATAATCGCCGTTTTCGTCTGTGCGGATAATAACAGCGGTGTCATTCGTCGGCATTTTCATCACCCTTGTATAAAAGTCCCGTATTTATAAGCCAAAAGCGGACAGCACTTTTCAGCTCATTTTTCAGTGCTTCCGATGTGTTTCCGTATGATACGGAATAATCGCCTACACGCTCCGAAGTAATGCCCTGCTCCGCCTTGCTTTTGTCAGCCTTGCAGAAACGCTCGGAAACGTCGCACACGGCGTTTTTTACCTCGTCGGTGATATTACCCTCGGTTATGCGCCCGAAGGTCATAGCGTCAACGTATGCCGCCGCCTTGGCTTCGTAATAGTTCCAGCGTTCTTCGGGGACTGTTATGCCGCCGTATTTTTCCTTGTAATAGCTGTGATCGGCATACATCGTTTATCCCTTCTTCTTCCTGCCCTTGGGCTGTTCCTCCTGCTCCTGATGTTCCTGTTCCTGCTCCTGTTCGGCAGCGGGAGGAACGGCAGATTCTGTATGCAGTGGAGTAACATCCGCAGGATATACAATTCCTACCGTTCTCATAATTACACCGCCGCTCTGGAAAGATAAATGCCCGCTGTCTTGTTTTCGTAAACGTCGCACAGACCGTATGCACGATAAACGAAAGCCCAGCCGTCGGACATCTGGTTCTCTTCGGGAGAAAATACCTTGCTTACGGTGTGCTTTGTGTACTGCATTGTTGCGGAAGGCTCGATGATAAGATAGTTGATATTCTTTGCACCGACAGCCTTCTTGAAGCCGCCTGCAAGCTCATTTTCCGATGTGCCGTCAAGCAGGTCAATGCCCGTATAAAAGCGCTTCTGAGGCACCATGACAATGGAAGAAAAGCGGTCAAGGATCTCCTTTGACTTGCTTGTATCAACACTCTTAGCCTTTGTCAGCAGTGTGGGAGTGATAAAAAGAATTCTGCCTGTTTCGTTTACTTCCTCTTCGTCCATTGCGTTTGTGGCGTTGGTAAGGGAAGTAAGGATATCCACACCGTCTGTTAATGTTTCGGAATCACCCGAAGTCAGGATATTTTCCGTGCCCGCATAGGAAGCAAACCTGAAAGCATCCATTTCGGGAACAACTCTGTCACGGATAAACTTGGAAGACAGGCTGCCGAAAGCAATGCCTGCGGATTCTGCGTTGTCCATAGCGTCAACATTGAATTTTCTGCCTCTGTCGTAGTTGTATGTTACGTTCTCGTAGGTCAGAGATACATCACCCAGCACATAGCCGCTGTTGCGCTTGTAATCGGCAAGACCGTCCATGCTGTACTTGGGGATAACGATCTCATTTGCGTTTGCGCCTGCGGTCACAAGTGCGCCGCTCATGTCCAGAACGGAGCTCTTCGCAGCCTGTCTGTAAACCTCGTCAAGCAGGTCGATATAGGTCTTGAATAATGCGATTGAATTTGCCATAAAAATTTTTCCTCCTTAATTTTTTGATTATTTTTCGGGCGGCAGACCCATGATCTCACGTGCCGAAGCGCTTGTGTTTCCTGCCGAACCGCCGTAATTCCCTACAAAAAATGGCTTTTTATCGGGAACGGGAGCTTCTTCCGCAAACAGAAAAGCATTGTCCTTTCTGATAGCCTTGAGCTGTTCATCAAGCCCGATGATCTTGTTGTCGGCTTCGGAAAATTTCAGCTTTTCGGTTTCAATGAGAGCACGAAGCATCTTTGCGTTCTTCGGCTTCTCGGCAGCAAGAGCCGTGTCAAGGGCGTTGTCGAAACGGAGCTTTGACAGCTTTGCGGCGGCGTCCTTTTCGGACTGTTCAAACTTCGCCTTGTATTCCTCGGCGGATTTTTTCACGCCCTCATAGTCCAGCTTCCCGAATTCCTCGATCTGCTTGTTTGCGGCGGCAAGCTGTTCTTTTGTGCTGTCATAGTCTGCATACTTGCTTTTTTCGGCGTTGATGTCCTTTCCGTTTTCTGCCATAATGCTGTCAACGGTGTCCTTGTCCTCAATGCCGAGCTTTTTTAAAAATTCCCTGGTCATGATAAAAATTCCTCCTACGCTTTTTTACGTGGTAGCACCACACAGATTTATTTTTTTGTCGCCGTTTTACGTCAGCCGACAGGACATAAAAAAAGCAGCGGTTAAGGCTGCTGATTTACGGTATGGAGTTGTTCGGTATTTCCGAACAACTTAAATATTAAAGTGACAAGGTTATCATTTCCTTTCATTTCAGCATAAAAACAGCGCACACCTTTCGGGTGTACGCATTCAATTAAATATGATTTCATAAATAATATCATCGTGATAATTACCATGTCTG
>CAMAIG010000107.1 GCA_945835085.1 uncultured Ruminococcus sp.
ACCGACTGCTTCTTCGGTAAAAAATATTTCCGAGCCCGACAAAAAGACTGCCGCTACCGTTCCTGCCACAAGCAGGACGATACCCGCAGCCGAAGCCCCCGTGAATGCTGTACCCAGACCTGCAGATATCCCTCAGAACCGTAGTAATGCACCTGTCGGACAGGGAGCGGGAGCAATGTCCGTACTTATGATGATAGGCATAATATTTGTTATTCTTGCGGGCATAGTTTTCTCCACTGCTGTGTGGGTAAATCTCGGCAATATCGGAAGAGCCTGCGCTGTGGAAATGGTTTCCGCACTGTTTTTCGGCATAAGCGCATTTGCAAAGAAAAAGCTCAGACTTGAAAGCACATCATTTGCATTCTATGTGCTGGGCACATTTTTCACAGCTATCACTCTGATAACCGCAGGAGCCTTCGGTGTATTCGGAGAATACTTTTCCGTTAATGGCGGCGGAAGCAGTCTGCTCTTTGCCGCGGCGACCCTTATCATAAGCCTGCTTTCCGCAAAGGGAAGAAGCATATTTGAAAAGCCTGCGGCAGCGTATATTTCGGTTCTGTCGGGAATGCTCTCGGCAATACTTGTATTCGTTCAGATATCGGAAGCGGCTCATGTTTTCGCACTTTTCATGGCTATTCTTTCTCTTGTGATAAACACAATCCTGTTTACCTTAGATATAAAAATTTCCCACTGCTGGGAAAATCCTGTAATGGCTGCAGCCGCCTTGTTAAATGCCGTCGGGGTGGTTTCGGGAATAGCAGCCGCTTTCACAGACGGCGTAACCGTGACAGCATATTCTGTGATATACATACTTCAGACTGCCCTTATAGCAGTCCTCGGTGCAAAGGGACACCCTGTTTATAAAAAGCGCAGTGCTGCTGCAATATCCCTATTCACAGCCTTTATTTTCTCACTTATACTTATTTGGAAGCTGTCGTCGGGCATAGTATTATTCTCCCTTGTGCTTACCGCAGCGGCAATTGCAGTAATGACCGTGTTCGTATCCGCAGGGGTAAAATTCCCCGAGGAATGGCAATATCCTTCAAGGCTTTTTGCATTTTCACTCTATACCCTCGGAATAATTTCCTCCTTTGCTGCCCTTTGCGGCAGTATCGGCAGATGGACGGCTTTATCCTTCGTTATTGCGGGAATGCATATAGTTTTCTCCTTTGTTATCGGCATAATGGCAGCCTACGGACATAATGTTTACAAAAAGACCTCCTGTGCATTCGCTTTCCTTTTCACGGGAATGACCTTTGCAGTAATGCTCATTATCGAGCTTTCCTCAGGCATAAATATCATGGCGCTGTGCTGTACCGTGCTTTTCCTGGCTTTTGTTAATACCGTTTATTCCGCAGCTCCGAAGCTGCCCTCGGGCTGGAATATGCCCGTAAATATCACAGCCGCTATTCTTGGGATCATCGGCACAGTAAGCTCTTTTATCGTTCTCGGTGAAAGCTTCTCGGAATGGGATATAACCTGCTATATTATCGCCGTTCTTTATATTATCCAGAGCATTGCAGTCACGGTAATGGCTTTCAAGGGGCATAAGATTTACGGCAAGGCTGTTTTCGGCGCAGTATCTCATCTTTCGGGTCTTTTATATTCCGTAATGCTTCTTTTCAATGAAGCAGAATATCCCTTATTTGTCCTTTCATTTGCAGTTCTTGCCATGCTCTTTACCGCAGCCTCATATTTTTCCGAAAAAATCTCCCCCGAAAAATGGGTGCCTGTCACAAAATTCTTCCGCATCATTCTTAACCTTGCAGCAGGCACTGCTTCGGCGGCTCTTCTCATTGACAAAAGCGGCGAATGGGATAAACTGTGCGTGATACTTGCCCTTTCGTATATCGTTTATACAACGGTGTGGGGCATTGCACGGAAAAACAGCTTCATAAAGGCAGCAGAGTCCCTGATAAGCTGGTTTGCTGTGATGAATGCCTATCCTCTTGCGGAAAAAATATCCGCAGATCTCCCGCTGCTGATAATACTTTTCGTCGTCTTTGCCCTTGCACTTGTCCATCATTATGTGAAGCCCATAAGAACAGTTTTTTCCGATATTTTGTTCCCGACTGTGCTTCTGATATGCACATTCTCCGAAAATAATCCTCAAAGCCCCATAAGCTTTATCATACTCGGAGCGTACTTTATTATCAGAGCTTCGGAAAAGGATAATGCGATGTCGGTGCTGTTCAGAGTGCTTCTGCCGCTGCCTGCTTCGGGAATTGTTTATGCTTCCTTAGTCCTCCTTTCGGAGAGGTTTTTCCCGGGTTATGCTGAGCTTGACAGCCTTATTGCAGCAGCCACGGCAGTGGTCCCGGCAATTATTGCGGCGGTGCTTTGCTTAATGAAAAAGCGTTCGGGAGCAGCGTTCTACTCCTTCTGTATCACCGCAGCGATCACGGTTTTTGCAGCCTGTGAAACAAGCTCCCTTTTCATTCTCACAGCGGTGGCAGCGGTAAGTATTGTTATCACAGTTCTTCTGTATATGTCCCCCAATAATATCCCGTCCATTATCTCAATCTGCGGTCTGACAGCCTGCTTATGCAGTATGCTCGGCATAGCAGAGCCTGAGGGAGATTGGGTATACTGCATTTTTGCAGCAGTCTTTGGACTTATTTCCCTTGCTTTGTCAAGAGTGCTGTTCTCCGAAAAGCTTGTTTCAAAGGAAAACGAAACCATAAGGGTCGATACCTGCTGCTCGGGAATACTTCTCAGCCTTTTTATGCTCAGCGGCGTCAGCGAAAAAATTGCGGTGTTTGCAGTCCTTACAGGCTTTGCGGTATTCTTCGGAAACCTTGCGAGAAAAAAACAAAGCGACGATCTTAACAGAGCTATGCTCACAGCGGGCATCGGACTATTTATCATTGCGCTTATTTTCAGACCCTTCCTTGTAGTCGAAGACGCTCTTTTCTCAAGAAAGATAACCCTCGGACTTATCTGCCTGTTCGGATATATCTTTTCAAAGCTCTGGAAAAAATACAGCGGGCTTTCCGACGGCGTTTCCACGGCAATTTACGGTATATCCTTTGTTATCCTTATCATTGAGGCGCTTATTTATCAGGTTCTTGTCAATACCTTTATCGTGCTTTTCGTGTCCCTGGCAATTCTTCTATATTCCTTTGCGGCAAAGAAAAAGCGCTGGTTTGCAGTTTCTTCCGTTTCCCTTACGGGGCTTACCCTGTATATTTTCAGAGATCTTTTCCTGATGATAGACTGGTGGATATATCTGCTGGCAGTGGGTATGATCCTTATCGCCGTTTCCTCCGCCAATGAGTATTTCATCAAAAAGGGCAGGGAGCTGAAGGAAAAGGCAGGAAGATTTTTTGAGGACTGGAAATGGTGACTTGATTTTCCGGGGAAATTGGTTTATAATTGTTTTCATGGGAATGCCGCCCTTATCTGTGCATACAGGCGGCTTCCTCTTATCTCTCAGAAAGGAAGCTTTTGCACAATGAGCGGGACAATGCTGATTATATTAACAGTCATGCTTTTGCTGGCACTTGCCTCTGTATGCTCAACTATCGTCTGGCTCATGGTGAAGGGCAGCCGCAGCAGAGTGACCTTCAGCTTTATCGGCTGTCAGTTTTCTCAGATACTCTGGATAATCTCACAGCTGCTTATCCTCATGTCCGAAAGCGATAGACAGCTTCTAATAGGCTATGATATCGGCAATCTCGGCATAAGCTTTGTGGGAAGCTGCTGGCTGCTGTTTGCGGTGAGCTATATGGACAGAGAGCCTTCAAAGCCGTTTTTGTATACCATTCTGGGCTTTTCCTCGGTAATATTTCTGAGCGCCGTCACAAACCCCATACACGGGCTTTATTACACGGACTTTTCAATGCAGGGAGTTATTCACGGACCTGTTTTCTTTGTAAGCCAGATATATAACTACCTGACCATACTCGGCGGCATAGCCATTGTCTGCAAGACCTGCTTTGAAAATAAACAGCGCTCCAGGGGACAGGCGGTGCTGCTCACCTTTGCAACGGGCATACCACTTGTTATAAATCTACTAACACTTGTGAATGTCATTTCACTTGATTTTGCGCTTACTCCCGTATCTCTTGCGCTGTCGGGCATACTCGTGCTGCTTGCAACCTATCGTTACGGCTTTCTTAATGTAAATGACGTGGCGTTTGAGGACGCATTCAATATCATCGAGGAGGGTGTGATAGTATTCAGCAGGCGTGGGCGGATAACATATCTCAGCAGTGCCGCAAAGCGCCTTCTTGAAATTACGGAAAAGGATGATCTTCCTTCATTTATCGGCTACATATCGGGATATACGGATAAGGAGCTGACGGAGGATTTCGATTATGCCGAGATAGAAAAGGACGGGAAAAATCTCGGGATAAAGCATTATCACTGCCGTGACAGCAAGGGGATAGCCGTGGCTCAGCTTGTGATAGTTTCCGATGTGACGAAATACTATCAGCTTATCGAGCGTACTGATGAGCTTGCGGGAGCAAGGCAGAAGCTTGCAATTGAGCGTGAACGAAACAGGATAGCCCAGGAGGTCCACGATACTGCAGGTCATACCTTTACAATGATAAGCTCTCTTGCAAAGCTTTCAAGGGTGAGGCTCGGAGAAATGCCCGATTCGCCTCCTGTACAGGAGCTGAGCGGATTTATGGAGGAAGCGGAATCCCTTGCAAGGGGAGGACTTACACAGCTTCGCTGCTCTATCAACAATCTTCGTGAGGACAGCTTCATGACCACGGTCACTGCTGCGGTAAAAACCGTTACCGACGCCGTAAGGGATATCCATACCGAGATATGCATCAGCGGCAGCGAGGACAAACGCTATTTGTTCTGCGTGCAGAATATTTATGTAAGCTTCCGTGAGCTTATCACGAACTGCGTGAGATATTCGGGAGCGGACAGGATAGATGTTATTGTAAAATTCCTTGACAGTGCCATTGAGCTGTATGTCTTTGACAACGGCAAGGGCTGCAAAGAGATCAAGGCACATAACGGACTTAACGGAATAATACAGCGAACAGAGGAGCTTGGAGGAACGGCGTCCTTCAGATCGGGGGAGGGCATAGGCTTTTCTGCGGTCATAAAAATTCCCGTACCTGCTGAAAGTGAGGAGGATAAAAATGATCAAGGTGCTTATTGCCGATGATATTCAGATATTAAGACAGGGGCTTGAAGCGGTATTTTCTCTTGACAGCGAGATAAAGGTGGTCGGACAGGCTTCAAACGGCAAGGAAGCCTTTGAGATATGCATAAAGCATTCGCCCGATGTGGTGCTTATGGATATGCGTATGCCCGATTACGACGGTGAATACGGCACAAGACAGATAAAAGCACATTTCCCGAGCATCAAGGTGCTTGTGCTTACCACCTTTGATGACAGCGAAACTGTCCGGAAGGCTGTTGCCTGCGGTGCTGACGGATATATCCTCAAGGAAATGGAAAATGAGAAGATAATAAGTGCCGTAAAGACCGTTCACAGCGGTATCAATGTTTTCGGAGCAAGCGTATTCTCGTCCATAAAGCAGACAATGAACGCCCCTTCGCCATCTGCGGCAAGCTTTGAGCTTACCGAAAGGGACAAGGAGCTGATGACGCTTATCTGCGACGGCTGCGATAATAAGGAGATAGCGGCAAGGCTGTTTCTTGCAGAGGGAACGGTGAGGAATAATATCTCAAGGCTCCTTGAAAAGCTGGGACTGAAGGACAGAACTCAGCTTGCGGTTTTTGCCGTTAAGAATAATCTTGTTTAGATATTACATGGGGGTAATGGTTTTCTGACCGTCACCTCCAAATTTTTTTCAAAAAAGCTCTTGACATTTATTGATCCCTGTGATATACTAAAACGAAGTTGCACAACAGTGTTGCGTTAACTTCTACATAAGTGCCGGTGAAGGAAAATTACGGAAAGAGAAAGGGAGAGATAGAAATGAAAACGTCAATGTGCGGGATAGACTGCGAAAGCTGCGTCATGAATTCCGCCTGCAAGGGCTGTTTTGATACAGAGGGAATGCCCTTCGGCGGAAAGTGCGTAACAGCCGAATGCATAAAGCGGGGAGAAAACTCTCTCTGTGAATTCAGGCAAAAGCTTATTGAC
>CAMAIG010000108.1 GCA_945835085.1 uncultured Ruminococcus sp.
GTGAAAAAAGTAGCCGAAAATTACAATTCCCGCAAAAAGCATAAATCCGAAAACCTCATAAAGAGGAAATCTCGGATCAAAGCCCGGTATAAAGCCGATTATCTTCAGATTGCCCATTACCCATTCAATTGCTGCGGTAACTCCGAAGGCTGCTATGCCCACAGCTGCTCCCGGGACAATATTTTCTACCATATAGCCCTTTGCAAAAAAGGATCTTTTTCCCCCCTCTGCATAGGTAAGAAACACCCATGTTATCACCGCTGCAGCTGCGGGAGGAATAATATAGTTCCATGGCATAGGAGCATGGCGCATACATATTATCCTAACCGCAAAGCAGAGTGCTAAGTACATGACAAGCTTTATTACCGTTCCGATAACGAATTTTCCATATTTAAAATCAGCCATTATCATAAGCCTCCTATTTTTTTCTTTTCTTTTTGGTGTGAACCGTATTTTTCCCGTTCATACGAAGCTTTAGTCTGTTGACCTCGGCTGTTATGTCCCCCATGCCAATGTATCTTCCGAAGCCCATTTCGGCTATCTCACGGGCACGTTCATTCATGTCAAGGGCAAGCATTGCTCTTACAAGGCAGATATCCGCCATAAGGGTGACTCTGGGGTCAGGCTCGCTGAGCAGCTTAATAAATACCGTGACCGCATTTTCATACCGCTTGTCAACGTATTCCTTTATTCCCACAGTGCGGCGCATAACGTTTGTAGATTCCGCCAGAGCAATGGGGTTATATTCCTCATACACTGCCTTCACCCTTGACGGCTTGTCAAGCAGAAAAAGACAGAGTATATAGTTATTCACAAATACGGAATTAAGGTGGGAAGGAAGCTTGCCGATATCGGTTTTCTCAAATTCCTCCAGAGCCTTTCTGAGCTGACCTTTAAAAAGATATGCCTGTGCGGTAAGCGCCTGACCCTCTGCCTTATCCCTGGGATTTTTTGCAGTGGAAAGCTCTTCCCCAAGCTGCCGCATATATTCGTCATTATACCCATGCTCCGCAAGATACATTGCAGAATCGGCATAATGACCTGTCATTTTAAGAAATCCCTTTACCTTTTCAGTAAGCTTCATTTACTTCACCGATCTCTCTTTTTTTCTGCGGTATTTTATCTTTATAAAAAGGCAAATGGCAGCGTCGGCTATCAGCAAAGCCCCCAGAACTCCGTGGATCGCAGAGGTCACAGGCTCATAGCCATAGGTGAAGCATACGAACAGGAAAAACGCTCCCGCAGCTATCTGGAATAATATTTTCAGACATTTTATGCAAAGCTCCGCATATTCCTTTCTGTCCTCTTTTTCGCCCTTAATGCATTTTACTATGCCAACGGAGTCTACAACAACGCATCCGAAAAGCAGGACAAGTATTATCTCATATGCCCAGCCATAGCCTAATAAATCTATCTTTTCCATTTCAACTGTCCTTTACGGTAAAATCATATCCTCTTCCTTGGGAACCGTTACTTCAAGCGCCTTCATGAGCTGTGTGTCCATAAGGAGGGCTGCTTCATTTGAAAGGGTACTGAAATCGGTATCTTCGGGAAGTGTTACATCAAATTCAGGCTTTATGCCCGTTTCGTTGAAATCCTCCTCAGAAGCTGTTCTCAGAACTGCCTCGGATAGTATCAGAACAGAGCCGTCGGAACAGGTATATGCCTTTGTGAGATACCCCATTCCCGAGGTGGATTTTCCGATAGTATGAGCCTGTGCATTATCTCTGAGGGCAAGGGCGAAAAGCTCGGCTGTACCCTTTGTATTCTGGTTTATGATAACGGACATGGGCATCTTAATTTTCTCCGCCTCTGTGCAGGAAACGACGATCTCGGTATTTCCGCTTTTATACTGAGCCGTAACTATATCCCCTGCCCCGAGGATATGGTCAATGCTTGCCGCAAAGGACTCCATTGAGCCGCCCGTATTGCTCCTAAGATCAAATACAATGCCCTTTGCTCCCCCGGAGATAAGCTCGTCAAGCTTTGCCTTCAGCTGAGCCTCGGTCTTATCGGTAAAGGAGGAGATCCTTACATATCCGATATCCTCGATAAGTCTGCCGCTTACGGTCATTCTTTCGGTTCGCTGAGAGATTACGTCATAGTCGATGAAATCGCTTCTGCCGTCCTCATCGGCTCTTCTGACTTTTAGTCTGACTCTTGTTCCCTCTGCACAGGAAAACAGCTTGACAGCCTCGTCATATCCGCCCTCATAGGCAATAACGTCGATATTGTTGACGGCTGCGATAACATCTCCCGCCTGAAGTCCCGATTCCTCTGCTGAGCTTCCCGGAGTTACCTCGGTAACGGTGATATATCCGCTCTTTTCCTTTTCGTAACCAAAGCCAAGACCGTCCGTAACGCCTGTCTGCTCCGAAAGGCGGCGGGCATATTCATCGGCGGTTATATACTCCGCATAGGGGTCACCCACTCCCGAGATATATCCCGAAACCATTCCCTCGATAAGCCTGCTTTCATCTATCTCGGAAATATAATGAGTACGGACATAGGTATCTATCTCGGAAAGCTTGCTGTAAAACTCCTGCTTCTCGTTAACGCTCTTGATCTTCTGATTGAACATATCAAGGGTCACATTGCTTGTAACAATAAACGTGACCGCTGCCGTGATAGCCATAAGGCCTATTGTTATCCCAACAGGTATTTTTTTCATATTATCTCCTCTATTTATGCTAATTCTAAACCGTTCTATAGACAAGGACGGCAGATAGAATTTTGTCAATCAAGGAAAGCGACCGCAGGCGGGCTTGCCGCCCGGCAAGGGAGCTTGACGCAGAGTGACGAAATTATAGCTGTCGTATCTGTCTATAGGTTGGTTTAGAATTAGTATTACTGCACAGCACCGCCCCGCATACCCGATCGGCAGCGGGGCGATAAATATTTTTACATACTTACATAATTCAAGGGATTGGTATGCTGTCCGTTTACACGGACCTCAAAATGGCAGTGATTTCCGTAGGCATAGCCTGTGCAGCCTATGTAGCCGATAGTCTGACCCTGCTTAACTTCCTCGCCGACGCTTACACAGCAGCTGGACATATGTGCGTAAAGGGTGGCTATCTTGTCGCCATGGTCGATTACAACGTGTATTCCGTAGCCGTTTCCCGTATTGGAGGCGGTGATAACGGTTCCCGAAGCAGAGGCAACGATAGGCTCTCCTGCACAGCCGGGCTTTGTAATATCAATTCCCTTGTGGAAGTCGTTTCTGCCTTCCTCAACGATATATCTCTCACCATAGCCGTCAGTCATGTTAAGGACCGTGGGGCAGGGCCAGATAAATCCCTCGGAGGAGCCTGTAACATACTGATCGGTATCATAATTATCATCGGAGTCGCTTGTGTCCTCGGGAACATACTCCTCGCCGTTTGCTTCGGCTTCCTGACGTCTGCGTTCTTCCTCCTGACGTCTGCGTTCCTCCTCCTGGCGTCTGCGCTCTTCCTCTTCCTTACGCCTGCGCTCTTCCTCTTCCTTGCGCTTGCGTTCATTGATCTCCTGCTGCTTGCGGATAAAATCCTGGAGCTGCTGCTCTGCATCTGCCTGCTCCTGCTCTATCTCGACGGTGCGCTGTCTGTCCATCTCAGCCTGCTTCTCATACCATGCCTTGGTTTCGGCGTGGTCACGGTATGTTTCCTGAAGCTCTTTAAGAATGACCTCAGCGTCAGCCTTCTTTTTCTCGGTGGCAGTCATTTTTTCTTCAAGCTCCGTAAGCTCGGAGTTCAGCTCTCTGATATTCTCATTGAGCTCGTCTATCATGTTTTTGTCGTGTCTTGATATTCTCTCCACAAGCTCCATTCTTGCAAGAATATCGTAAAAGTCGGTGGAGCCCACAAGCATTGAAGCGATGCTGTCATTTCCTGTCATGTACATTACTCTGAGCCTCTGCTTGAAATCCTCGATGTCTTCATCGACCTCGGTGCGCTTTGCCTCTATCTTTTCGGAAAGCGCTGAAATATCCTGCTCCAGAACAGATATCTGCTCCTTGATATTGTCTATCTCCTGCTCCTGGATCTTCATTTTTTCGTCGTATTGCTCAAGGTACTGCTCATAAAGCTCCGCATTATTCTCACATTCCTTGAGGGACTGCTCTATCCTCTCACGCTCGTCAGCCAGCTCTGCCTGACGTCTTTCGAGGTCTGCGATATCGGAGGTATAGTCCTCTGCCTGAACAAAGGTGAGCATAGCCATTGACATTATTCCGGCAGTAAGTACCGCTGTGAATTTATTGAAAAAAATCTTTGTTTTATTTTTCACCGTTCATCATCCTTTCAGATCAATCAAAGCCTTATCAGATCTTTGCGTGCTTTCTCATACTGATCACGGTTCCGAAGGAGCATATCACTGCTCCCGCAATAACATAAGCCGCTGCCACATACCATATGAAGCGTTCTGCGGGGATAAACCCTCCCGTTCCGATGGCTGCGATAAGAGTTGTTTCCGTGGAAAGAAGCTCCGTAACTCCGTCATATATGAGCCATGTGAGAACTGTGGCAAGAACGCCTGCCAAAATGCCTATGGTTATGCCCTCGATAAAGAAGGGTATTTTAATAAATGTGCTTGTGGCACCTACATATCGCTGGATATATATCTCTTTTTTTCTTGCGTCAACACTTGCCCTTGTGCAGTTGATTATCATTACCGAGCTTACGATAATGAGTGCAATCAGGATACATACGGAAAGCACGGTAGTAATGGTTTTAAGCCCTGTGAGCACGTTTACGAAATCATAAGGTGCCTTGACCTTTTCGATATGCTTGAAGCTGTTTATCGCCATAAGGGTCGAGCTCATCTCGGAAATATCGGTAATTCTTATACGATATGCATCGGGAAGAGGACTTTCCTCACCGAGATAGCTGAAAATATCCTCTGCGTCAGCCATATCCTTTTTAATATCGCTGAACGCCTCCTCCTTTGAATAGAAGGTGACCTGTGAAACATTCGGGGTGCTTTTGAGCTTTTCGCCCAGCTCCTCTATGTATGCATCATCTGCGTCATCTGTAAGAAAAATGATGACCTCATTCTTTGTTTCGATATCGCTTATCATGGAGCTGATATTTGCGGATACTATTACGGTAAATCCGAACATCAGCATTGAAATTGTAAGTATACAGAACAAGGCGAATGACAATATTCCGTTATTCCAGACATTTCTTATGCCTTGTTTGAGCAGATACGCCGCACTGCTTATTCTCATATTTAAAGGACTGTCCTTTCAATTTTAAATATACTGGTCAAAGGAGATCTCTCCCTTGCGGATATTGATGAGCCTTCCGCCCATATGCTTTACAAGAGCGTGCTCATGTGTAACGATAAGCACGGTAGTGCCTCTCTCGTTTATCTGCTTGAGCATATTAACTATCTCAACAGAGGTTCGGGGGTCAAGATTTCCCGTAGGCTCGTCCGCAATAATGAGCTGCGGGTTATTTACCAGCGCTCTTGCAATTGCAACACGCTGCTGCTCACCGCCCGAAAGCTCATTAGGGAAGCATTTTATCTTATTCTGAAGTCCCAGCAGACCTATGACCTGAGGAACTCTCCTGCGGATATATCTCGCAGATGCATCAATGCTTCTGAGCACGAATGCAACATTATCATAAACGTTCATGCTTTCAATAAGCTTGTAATCCTGGAACACGAAGCCTATTGTCCTTCTGAGGAGGGGAACGTCTTTTTTTCTGAGCTTAATAAGATCAAAGCCGTTTACATTGAGAACAGGCTTTTCATCAGCCCTGTCATCGGCTTTAACATCACGGATAAGGAGCTTGATAAGGGTACTCTTTCCCGCACCCGACTCGCCCACCACAAATGCAAACTCGCCGTCATTTATTTTAAGTGACACGTCTTTCAGGGCCCTTACGCCGTTATCATATGTCACAGAAATATTCTCTAATTCGATCAAAACAATTTTCACCGCCGTAAACAAGTCATTATGGGAATATACTTATGGGGTTCTCGTTTAAACCGGGACTCGAGCAAATTTTCGTTAATGATTTTGCATAGCTTCAAGGCAACAAACCGCAGTAATACTTGATGTATTACAAGGTTTGTTAACG
>CAMAIG010000109.1 GCA_945835085.1 uncultured Ruminococcus sp.
TGCTTAAAAAATTGTCTGCAAGGCGGAGTATTCTGCCTTGCGTATTTTTTTAAAAGCGAAAATGTTGCTATTTTGGGAAAATATTGTTGACTTTTTTGTAAATATGTATTATAATGAAATTAATTGTAGCACTGAAATAAAACAAGGAGATCTATCGGATATGGCAGAGAAACGCAGAAATGAACATACAGCCCAGATCAAGAAAATAAAGCTGTTCATGATATTCGGCTATGCTCTCATCATCATAGTCACCGCCTTCATGATATCCTATTTTACGGTAACAAAGAACGATGAAGTGCTTAAAACCAAAACAAGTGAGCTTACCTATGCACTTAATATCCAGATGAAGCTCAATATCAATACATACCTTACAAAGCTTGAAGATACCGTCACTCTTGTATTCGGCAGCACCGAAGCCGCCGAGTATGACGCCACAAAGGAGGCTGAGGACGGTTACGACGCTCTTGCAACGGAAAAGGTTATTTCCGATAAGCTCAATGAGCTTTGTCTGACGGAGAACTATGTGGATTTCTTCATAGTCTACGCAAACGATCACCCTGTTGGAAAGATGTCAAACGGCACAAGAAACCTTTACGGCGACAAGACCTATGAGATACTTTCCGAAACCATTACAAGACCCAGGACCAACGACGGCTGGTCCACAGGCTATAACGGGGATTTCAGAAGAATTTATTATGTCAAGCGCATACACGAGAATGCTCTTCTTGTTGCGTCCTTCTATACAAATGAGCTTGCATCGGTTTTTGTACGCTCCGAAGATATGCGTGATACTACCGTAAGGCTTGTCAGCGAAGATTACCGCATTATATATTCCAGCGCCGACGAGGAGCTTGGGGCAATGCTCAGCGATGATATGATGGGTCACATTGCAGGTATGTCTGCGGCTACGATTATGAACGACGACTATCTTGTTACCGTCAACGGCTGCGGTGACAATTGGCATGTTATCTGTTCCGTTCCCACAAAAATAGTTCTTGCAGAGCGCAGGGAGGTCATTGTGTCAACAGTGATAATTTCCGTTCTGTCGGCTGTTCTGGCAATAATCCTCGGCACTGTTCTGTCCATATATGTTACAAACCCCGTTAACCACATAGTTAACAAGCTTGGCGACCAGGCAAGCATCGACAGGCTTACGGGAATTTACAACAAGCTCTCCTTTGAGGAAAACGCCGAGTATATGCTCAAGAGTGCCAGAACGGACGAGCACCATGCCATTATCCTCATGGATATCGACAATTTCAAGGGCGTTAACGATAACCTCGGTCACAGCTACGGCGACAAGGTACTTGCGGAAATAGGAAATATCCTCAGGCTCACCTTCGGTCACTCCGACTGCCTGGGACGAATAGGCGGAGATGAATTCTGCGTAATGCTCAATATCCCCGAAAACGCTCAGTCAGAATATATGGAGCTGATAAACGATAAATGCCGCAGTCTGTGCGAGGCATTCCATTCAAACTATACAGGGGACGACGGCAGCTACAAGATATCCGCCAGCATCGGTGTGGCACTGTTTCCCGAGGACGGACGGGGCTTTTCGGAGCTTTATAAAAATGCCGACAAGGCACTCTATGCCTCTAAGCGAAAGGGCAAGGACACCTATACCATATTCCGTGACATAAGCGAGGAGGCTCAGAACAATGAATAAGCTTAAATTCCTCTCTCTGACAGCTGCCGCTCTTATGCTCACAGCCTGTGCAAAGGAGCCTGTTATCCTCGAACAGGACGAATATACCGAGATATCCCTTTCATGGTGGGGCAACGACAACCGCATAGAATATACTCTTGAAGCCATTAAACAGTTTGAGGAGCTTCACCCCGATATAAGGGTAAAATGCAGCTACACCGAATGGTCGGGCTATCAGACAAGAAACAAGATATACATGGCGTCCCACACCGAGTCCGACGTTATGCTCATAAATTTTGCATGGCTCGATCAGTTTTCTTCCGACGGCAGCGGTTATTATGACATAAGCACATTGGGAGAATATATTGACCTCAGTCAGTTTTCCGAAAGCGAGCTTGAATTCGGCATGAGAAACGGCAAGCTAAACGCCATTCCCATTGCCCTCAATACCATGACAGTTTATTTCAATAAATCCGTTTATGACAGCTTCGGGCTTGAAATCCCCAGGACCTGGGAGGACCTTTTCAATGCCGCAAGGGTCATGGACGATGAGCATTATCCCATGTCAATGTCGGCAAAATCCGCACTTTTCTATACCATTGCATATACCGAGCAGACAACGGGAAAGCGAATGATGACAGAGGACGGAAAGCTCAATTTCGATAAGTCCGACTTAGCGATAATGCTTGACTTTTATAAAAAGCTTGTGAATGAGAATGTTATTCCTCAGGTGGAGTATTTTGAAAGAAACAATCTGAAGGAAGGCAGCTACGGCGGAGTTGTGGCATGGCTAAGCGACGCAAGCAGCTATATGGGTCCCGCTCAGGAGGCAGGCTATGAGGCAGTTATCGGTGAATATACAAGCAATGCCGAGGATAATATGGTGTGGTACACAAAGCCTGCTACCATGTATGCCATAAGCAGCAACACGGAGCATCCCAAGGAAGCTGCCATTCTTCTCGATTATCTTCTTAACAGCCCGCAGATATCCGAGCTGCAGGGCATAGAAAAGGGTATTCCTCTCAGCCGTTCCTCCAGAAGCTATCTTGAGGAACACGATATGCTGAAAGGGCTTCAGTATGAGGCATTCTGCCGCATGAACGAGCATCTTGACTCCATGATACTCATAAACTCGTTTATGGAAAGCAGTGACCTGTTAGAAGCCTTTCAGGAGGCATGGAATTCGGTGCTGTATGATAAAATGTCCACGGAAGAAAAGGCAGCGGAGCTTTATGATACATTAACGGAGCTGCTTGGAAAGTAAAAAAGAGCCGCACAGAAGCAAACCTGTGCAGCTCACAGTGTGTTGAAAAAAACAAAATGTTGAGCTAAACAGAAAATTCCTTTGCATAATATGGCTACAATACTAACGTTACCGAGCCACAAAGCAAAGGAATTTTTGCTATCTACCTAACGAGTTGGCTTCAGCGACACGCTGAGAGCTGCACACGATCTCTTGTGTGCAGTTCTTTTTTACGAAAATTTTCTTCGGATAAGTCTTTCCGCTTCAATAATGGGAATGTTTCGTATCCTGTGACCGCCGATATACTCGGAATTGGTGTAAATAATAACATCGCATGACCTTGTGAAGCGCTGGAAAAAGGAGCTTGTTATCCTTATCTCAGAAACACGCTCAATGGGCACGCTTACATTGTGAAAGGCATATCCGCTGCAATAGACCGCACATACGCTCCTGTCGGTTATGCCAAGCCCGTTGGTGCAGTATGCACACGCCTTTGCAAAAAGATACCATACAGCAGGTATCTCTGCCATTACAACGAGAAACGCCTCCAGACTGTGCCAGCTGGGGAAAAGCATCAGCGACAAAAGCCCCAGAAATGGTATCACAATAACAATAAGCCCTGCCTTCCAGATAAACCGCCATAAATAGGATATCCTCGGATTAACAGTGCCCTCGGGAACGGAAAAATCGGGCAGCAGCAGCCTTATATCACGGTCGTCCTTGACTTTGCATATGGGAATGAACACGGGTATCTCATTCTTACGCTTGCCGTAGCCCGTGCAGTTAACGTGGAGGGAAGCTATCCCAAGCAGCTTCATAATAAGATTCTGCCGCATATCCGCCATGTTTATCTTTTCGCAGTTGATACAGTATGTCCTTTTTACGGCAAGTCCGCCCGAGATAATTATGCATTTGCCCCGTCTTGTGGCGGTAAAGCTCATATGCCTCATTATGGTTATGACAAAGGAGATAAGAAAGCCCACGCCGATTATCACGGAAATGGCAATGCCCGCAGGAGATATCCCCGAAATTAGCCTGCCTGCAAGATTTGCCACAGCATCGGAGAAATTATTCACCGCCAGCATAAATTCCCTTTCCAGCTGTTCCCCGATAATGTCCGCACCTCCCGAAAGCAGCGTGATAAGCAGAGCCACCCCCGAAATTGCCGATGAAAACAGCAGTGAAAATACTACCAGCACGGATTTTGACACCTTATAGGTATAGCCCGCCCTGTTTTCCTTTGTAAATACCTTTGAAAGCCCGTTGATGAGCATTCCTCTCTCGGGCTTTGAAATAATAAGGCTGATATCCGCAAGGCTCCGTTTTCCCACAGCCGCATCTGTGTCCACATATATCCTTACCGCTCCCAGCCACGCATGAAAGAGATTTTGCTCGGTGGTAACAGCGCACACCGCAGAATAAGGAATAACAAGGCTTTTCTTCATAAATGCGCCTGTCTTTACCGATAGGTCCGAGTCCCCGATCTCGTAATAGGTGAAATACCATCTTATGACCGCCGCCGCTATCATAACAGAAACGGCAAGGATATCCCACTCAGCTCCCTCTGCCCAGCGTGAAAAATCAAAGCTCAGCGATGCAAGTCCTCGTATAAGAGGTATAAGCAGGAGCCAGAAGTTTTTTGTGGTATAGCCGATTATTGCCGCAGGGTGCTGCCGTTTCACATCTCATCCCTCCGGTCTGTGTCATCAAAGCTAAGCTGTGAATCTGAGGGCATCTCCGTGAAGGAAAGCTGCTTATACTCGGAGAAATCCCCCACAAAATCGTCTATCTCCGACCTGCTGAACATATCCGAATTGTCACGGTACTCATAATCTCCCGAATCCGACTGCATGACCGAGTATTTGCCCTTGTATTCGCTCCGAACAGGCTTTTCGGCAGCAGGCTTTTTATCAAACCGCCTTGACAGCGACTCCATTATCTCAGCGCAGTCACTGTCGGAGAGAAACATCATGACTATCCTTCCCCCAAGGGCGTTAAGGCTTATAAAATTAAAGCAGGTTATATCAGATCTGGGGAAGGATATCCGTGAAGCGTTCTGAACGGAGGAAAGCTTCATTATCCTTTTTGTTCGGGAAAACAGCCCCGAAGACGCTGTTATTTCATTCTCCGTAACAGTGTATTTTATTGTCTTATACCACATGGGCAGCAAAATTACGATAAATATAATGTAAACCGATGCAAATACTATCATCAAAGCAATAATAAGCTTTTCGGGCAGGCTTTTAACAGCTGTCATATCGGGCAGATACTGGGGAAATTTATCGCCGATATAGGATCTCAGGATATTAAGTGCGATAAGGATAACTATTGTAAGACCGAATGCCGCCGCAGAAAGGAACTTGCGTCCCTTTGGGTCGGAATAAAAGCTTTTATTCAAGTCACTGCCCTCCTTACCGCAATTTATCTATACAGATATTTTAACATATTTTTCCAAACATTGCAATACCCGTCAGTCCTTCCACAGCCAAGGCTCCGCAAGACACTCAGCAAGGATAATTCCAAGGGTGACGGGGAGCATTATCCCCCGAATGAAACGGGATATAAAATATATTACCGCCGCCGTGCCGAAAAATACATCACATATCCGCTGAGCCTTGTCCATATCGGCACAGGGAAATACCGCTTCTCCAATGACCTTAATAAGCCTGCCGCCGTCAAGCATGGAAAAGGGCAGGAGATTAAAAAGGCACAGTGCCATATTTACATAGCCAAACAGGCATTGTCCCGCCACGACGGCACATATGATGTTTACAATGCAGCCTGCCGATAATATGACCGCTTTTTTTAAGGGGCTTGTCCCCCATAAAGCTGCTGCTCTGAGGGAAATCCCGCCGCATCGGAATGTAAGCCCGTCGATTTTTATTCCCATGAGCTTCATAGCTATAATGTGCCCGCTTTCGTGAAGAAGGCAGGCGGGGAGCATATTCATTGCAAGCCCGGGGTCAGCCGCAGCAAGCCACGCCCATAATGCAAAAAAGCCGAAGGTGAACCGTATCCTTACGTTTTTATAATAAAACTGCACCCGTCCCGCCTCGTTTCAATGGTATATTAATTATATGAACGCCTGTAAATACTATGTATGCCCCCAAGGGATTATGATTACAAAATGATTACTAAAAGTATA
>CAMAIG010000110.1 GCA_945835085.1 uncultured Ruminococcus sp.
CACGATGATTATCTCAGATACAAGGCTCCTGAGATAAACAAATCCGCAGTCAAGGCGGCTTTGAAATCAGGTGCAGAGATACCTTTCGCTTCTCTCACCCGTTCGCAGTCGCTGACTATAAAGTGAGGTGTTTAAAATGGGAATACCTGTGCTTATCCTGGGCGAAAGCGGCAGCGGAAAGTCCACCTCAATGAGAAATTTCGAGCCTGACGAGGTGGGAATTTTCAATGTCGCTTCAAAGCCCCTTCCCTTCCGCAAGAAGATGAAAAAGGTTGACGGTGCAAGCTATGGAATTATCCTTACAGCACTCAAAGCACCGAAGCTTAAAACCTATGTAATTGACGACAGTCAATATCTGCTTTGCTTTGAGATGTTCGCAAAGGCGAAGGAAACGGGATATAACAAATTTACCGATATGGCACTTAATTTCTACAATCTCATTCAGTTCATCATCAGGAAGACCCCGCCAGATGTTATCGTGTATTTCCTCCACCATACGGAAACGGACGGTGACAAGGTCAGGGCGAAAACAGTCGGGAAAATGCTGAATGAAAAGCTGACCGTCGAGGGGCTTTTCTCTATCGTACTGCTTTGTCAGACGGACGGTGTTTCGCATTCATTTGTAACTCAATCGGACGGATCGTCCACAGCAAAATCTCCCATGGAAATGTTCCCGCTGACTATCGACAACGATTTGAAGCTTGTTGACAGCGAGATACGTAAATATTACGAACTTTGAAAGGAAATGATCTTATGAACAAACCTCAGGATTTTGATACCACACAGGAATTTTCAACCTTTACCGCACTTGAGCCGGGCGGATATGTTTGCAGGATCGTACAGGTTCAGGAAACCACATCGCAGAAGGGGCAGCCCATGCTTAAAATCGGTCTGGAGATCGCCGAAGGTCCTCGCAAGGGATTTTATGCTGACATGTTCAAGAATGACAACCGCCCCGACAAGAAGTGGCCTTGTGTAGTGAATCAGCTCGTTTATGACCCAAGCGGCGGTAACACTACCAACAGAGGCTTCAAGACCTTCGTTACATGCGTTGAAAAATCGAATGCAGGATTCAAGCCTATGTGGGGCGACAAGTTCTGCGACTGCTTCAAGAATAAGCTCATAGGCGGTGTATTCCGCAGAGAGCAGTATAAGGGCAATGACGGAAAGCTGCATTTCAGCACCAAATGTGCATGGTTCAGGAGCGTTGAAGAAATAAAGGCGGGTGTTCCCGTTCCCGAGGACAAGCTCTTGGACAATGTTCCTCAGTCGATTGATGTGAGCGTTGATATTCCCGTTCCTCCTGCTCCTCCCATGGATCTGTCGGGATATGAAGAGGTCGTTCCCGACAGCGCACTGCCGTTCTGATGATGGAGCTGAGAGATTACCAAGAAAAAGCCATTTCGGATGTAAGAAAAGCTTGGGCGGCGGGCTTCCGCCGTCCTTGCGTTGTTATGCCCTGCGGTGCGGGGAAATCCGTTACAGTTGCGGAAATTGCAAAGCGGACGACCGCCAAACGCAACAGGGTGCAGTTTCTCGTTCACCGTCAGGAGCTGTGCGATCAGATCTGGAACACCTTCCACGATTACGGCGTTGATATGACGCTTTGTGACGTGGGCATGGTACAGACGATTTGCAGAAGGACGGGCAAAATGCTCCCGCCGTCCCTAATAATAACCGATGAAAATCATCACGCTCTTGCACCGTCATATCGGAAGATATATGATGCTTTCCCCGATGCGTATTGTGTGGGCGTTACCGCAACACCTGTGCGTTTGAACGGCGGCGGTCTGGGCGAGGTAAACGACTGCCTTATTATCGGCCCCACCGTGAAGGAGCTTATCTCCCGAAACTGTCTTGCACCGTTTGACTACTATGCTCCCGCTGTTGCCAATCTGTCGGGGCTTAAAGCAAAGCGGACGGGAGATTTTGACCCGAAGGAAATCGAAATGGCTCTCAACAAACCGAAAATTTACGGCGATGTTATCTCCTATTACAGGCAACTTGCGGACGGGCAAAAGGCTGTCTGCTACTGTGCGACAATTATTTCATCGCAGGCTATGGCTGCGGAATTTTCCGCAAACGGTATTCCTGCTGCGCATATTGACGGGGACACGCCGAAGGCGGAAAGAGCAGACATTATCGCTAAATTCAGAAGCGGAGAAATTCGTGTGCTGTGCAATGTTGATCTTATCTCGGAGGGCTTTGACGTTCCCGACTGTGGGTGTTCGATACTGCTCAGGCCGACAAAATCGCTGACGCTGTATATCCAGCAGGCTATGCGGTGCATGAGGTATCAGCCAAATAAAAAAGCTGTTATCATCGACCATGTGGGAAATGTTCACCGCTTCGGGCTGCCAGATCAGGAGTTTGAATGGAGCTTAACGCCCGGGGCAAAAAGATCCAAGTCAGAAAAGACCGATACGGAATTAAAGATACGCCAATGTCCCGAATGCTTCTACACTCACGAAATGGCTGCTGTTTGTCCCCAATGTGGGTATGTATATCCCGTTAAGGTGCGGACCGTTGCCGAGGAAAAGGAAGCCCGTCTGGAACGGATAACCGAAACCGTGAAACATTATGAAAAACCCGCCGAATGCAAAAATCGTGAGGAGCTTGCCGCCTACGGAAAGCTCAAAGGATATAAAAAAGGCTGGGTGTATTACGCTGCAAAGGAGCTTAGATTATGACAGAAGAACACTCAATACAGAACGAAATCAGAGTTGCGCTCAGCTCCTGTGCCGTTGTTTTTCGGGTAAATGTGGGCACTATCGAAACGCCCGACGGAAGATATTTTTCTGTGGGGCTGCCGAAGGGGTTTCCCGATCTGTTCGGTTTTCGCAAATCGGATAAGCAGATATTTTTTATCGAAGTGAAAACCCCAACGGGACGAATACGCAAGGAACAGCGGAGATTTATACGGGCTATGCAGATAATGGGAGTGCTTGCGGGAGTTGCACGTTCAGTCGAGGACGCATTTAAAATAATCGGAGAGGGTGATAATAGTGCCTGAAATAACAGATGATATGCTGTCATATCTGGATAAGGCGGCGTATAACCGTCCCAATGAGATACCGCCTGTTATAAAACGAAACGATCAGGCAGCATACAGAGTATATTTTCGCTTTATGTGTATCGTGTATAAATTGTATGGAGCCGGCGTTATGTCTGCGGAGGAGTTGAAGCGGATAAAATTTGATTTCCTTGAAGATTTTCTGATTTACAGAATGTTTTTCAATATTAACGCAAAAGGTACAAGAGAAGTGAATCGAATATCCTCGGCACTTAATGAATGCCGAAAGAACTCCGAAGCCTGTCCGAAATGCAAAGCAGTTTCCCACATATGGGGAGCTGTCACACGTTCGGAAGAAGAGGACATAATCATTCCGAAGGAAGGTGATGAAAACGGATCTGAATGAAATTCTCGGACATTTTGAAAATGTCAAAAAGGAAGGCGGAAGTCAGTACCGTGCCGACTGCCCCGCCTGCGGTGACAGAAAGCGGCATTTGTACATAGCAGCTGCACCCGATGGGAAAATTCTTCTCGACTGCAAAAAAGGCTGCGCATTCAAGGATATAGTTTCGGCGGCGGGGCTGTCCGTTTCCGACTGCTTTGAAAATCCCGAAAAACCTGTGTGGACGCTTATCCGTGAGCATTTTTACACGGCCGCAAGCGGTGACATAATAGCCAAAAAGCAGATCTATGACACGGGAAACGGCAAGAAAACCGCTGTATGGTATCGGCTTGAAAAAGGCAGATATATCAAGGGCCTGAACGGTGCTAAAATGCCGCTGTATCATCTGGACAAGCTCCTTAAATCGGGTAACACGGCAGTTATTGCCGAGGGCGAAAAGGACGTTGAAACGTTGGAACGTCTGGGATATACCGCCACGACTTCCCCCAATGGTGCAGGGTCGAAATGGCGGGCAGATTTCAACGAGTTTTTCCGTGGGAAAAATGTTGTTATCCTTGCGGATAATGACGATGTAGGCAAGAATTACGCCGAAGCTGTTGCGGAACAGATATCGAAAACAGCTGCGGCTGTCAAGCTTATTCCGTCGGCGGTGATATATCCCGAGGTCAAAGATAAGGGAGATATTTCAGATATTGCCAAAGAGCTGGGAGATGAAAAAGCTCGTTTCCTTCTTACCGAAGCGGTTCGAAATACGGAGAGATTTTCACGGCAGCCGAAAACAGTTTCCGAACCTGTTATCCTTCCGACTGTCAGATCGGACGATATTCTTGAACGTTTGAAGCAGATCAAGCCCGACATATGCTATGCTAGAGATGACCGTGGAAACGGGCAGATGTTTGCGGATATATTTGGAGATAAAGCGAGGTACAATGTAACCGCCAAGGAATGGTTTGTTTATCGTGACGGCTGCTGGCAGGAGGACACGGGAGGAATGCAGGTGAGCAAATATGCAAAGGAACTTTACGACTGTCTTAAAATCTATGCGACTTCTGCCCCGGGCGATTATACGCCGTATATTGCGAAGCTGGGAAGGCTCAATGTTCGGGAAAATATGATAAAGGACGCAAGGGACTGCAATTTTGTTCGTTCCGAGGATTTCGACAGAAATATCTGGCTGTTCAATTGCCGAAACGGTACATATGACCTTAAAGCGGGCTGTTTTCGGAAACATCTTCCGAGCGATCTCATTTCAAAGATGTCAAATGTTTATTATGACGAAAACGCAGATTCGCCCGATTTCCGAAAATTTCTGAAAGACATAATGTGCGATGACTGCGGGAAAATGCGGTATTTGCTGAAAGCTCTCGGGTATTCTCTATGCGGTGACACGTCCCAGGAGTGTATGTTTATCCTTTACGGAATGACAACGAGAAACGGCAAGGGAACGCTTATGGAAACCATCTCTCATCTGATGGGCGGCGAAGGTGGCTATGCAATGACTGCGAATCCCGAAACACTTGCCCGAAAGCAGAACAAGGACAGCCGTCAGGCTTCGGGAGATATTGCCCGACTGAGGGGAGCGAGATTTCTGAACGTTTCCGAGCCTGACAAGGGCATGGTGTTCGATACCGCTCTCATAAAGACGCTTACGGGACGTGACACCATAACGGCAAGGCATCTGCATCAGCGGGAATTTCAGTTTGTTCCGAATTTTAAGCTGTTTATCAACACCAACTATCTCCCACACGTTACAGACGATACTGTGTTTTCCTCCGACCGAATTAATGTAATAACATTCGACAGGCATTTTGACGACAGCGAGCAGGACAAGGGGCTGAAAGACCGTTTGAAAACACGGGAGAACATTTCGGGAATTTTCAACATTCTTCTGGAAGGGATGAAAGACTATCTGGAAAATGGGCTGACCCGTCCCCTGTCGGTAACGGAAGCAACGGCAGATTACAGGCATCAGAGCGACAGGCAGGGCATGTTTATATCCGAATGTCTGGAACGTGACGAGAACGGCTGCGTGACCGCAAAACAGGTGTATGAGCTGTATATCCGATGGTGTGGAGATAACAACTATCGTCCTGAGAACAAGTCCAACTTTATGGCGGGGCTGAGGGCGAAGGGGCTTTTAGTTGATTTCAAAAAAATTGGTGTGACGACATATCACAACGTTTTAAACGGATATAGGATAGCTGATGGTTACGATTGTAGCGATTATTCAGAAGATGAATGGACAGACGAACTACCCTTATAATTGAAAGGTTGCAAAAGTTGCAAAATTTATGTTAGATTTCCAGAAAATTATATAGAGAGCTTACATCAAAAATGCAACTTTTGCAACCATGATAAAAATGGAGTTGAGGAATTTAAATGAAATATTCTGCGGAAATGATTGAAAATATCAAACGTGATTATGCCGATAAGTCCATCTCCCGTCAGGAAATCTGCGAAAAATACGGCATAAGCAGTATCAGTTACCTGACGCTTATCATGCACCGTAACGGCGGATTTCGTGGCAGCAAGCAGGACAGGCGAGGAACTAAGGAAATCGAAAATATCCTTGCCGACTATGCTAGTGAAATGCCTATACCGCTGATTATGGAGAAAT
>CAMAIG010000111.1 GCA_945835085.1 uncultured Ruminococcus sp.
AGCAAAAAGGAAAATATCCTTGCGGGCTTTAAGGTATTCCAGAGAAAATATATTTACAAAAGCGTTATCTTTCAGCTGGTGCTGGTTGTCCTCGGTATGGCTTCTCAGATAATGAACATTGCTGCCGCTAAGGAGGGTGAGGATGTTTCATTCTCCTATATGCTGACCTTAATGTGCGTTATTCTCGGCATTTATATTATTATGAGGCCAAAAAGCACATTCAAAAAGCTGGAAAAAAGCCTCGGTGAGCTGAGCGGCACTGTTTATAAGGCAGAAATTTATACAAATAAGATAATTATTTCAACATTATACGACCCGTATATTAATGATGAAGAAAAGGAAAATGCCGATGCCAAAGAGGACGATAAGGAGGAAAATGAAAACGGCGACGCTGCCGAGCTTCCTCCCGCTACGGTAATTCACCTTGACAACGGTGCTGTTGAGATAGTTGACTGCAAGGAAATGTTCGTTGTTTACATTAAAAAGATAAATGTTTTTGTTATCCCGAAATCCGCATTCAAGCCCTATGAGAATGACGAGATAAGAAACAGGCTCTCAAATATTATGGGAGTCAGATACAAGGAAAACTGATCATTGCTGAGGAGAATTGAGATCATTATTGCTCTCGATCCCCAACAGATAAAGGGAGTTGTTTATTTTGTCAGATGAAAATTTCAGCCTGAACAACAACAGGATTGTTCACAGAGATATTGAAAAGGAAATGAGGGAATCCTTCCTTGCATATTCCATGTCGGTTATTGTTTCCCGTGCCCTTCCCGATGTCAGGGACGGTCTGAAGCCCGTTCACAGGCGTATTCTTTACACAATGTATGAAAACGGTCTTACACCCGATAAGGAATACCGCAAATGTGCGGACACCGTAGGTACGGTTCTCGGTAGGTATCACCCTCACGGCGACGCTTCCGTTTATGACGCTCTTGTAAGACTTGCTCAGGATTTCTCTCTGAGATATCCTCTTGTTGACGGTCACGGAAACTTCGGTTCCCTTGACGGCGATCCCCCTGCTGCTTATCGTTATACAGAGGCAAGAATGGACAAAATGACCCTTGAGATGCTCACTGACATCAACAAGGACACTATTGACTATATTCCGAACTATGACGACAGATTAAAGGAGCCTGCTGTTCTCCCCTCCCGTTTCCCTAATCTTCTGGTTAACGGTTCTGTGGGTATTGCAGTTGGTATGGCTACAAATATCCCTCCCCATAATCTCAGGGAAACTATCGGCGCTGTTCAGGAGATGATAAAAAATCCCGACTGCACTCTCGATGAGCTGATGGAGCACATCAAGGGCCCCGATTTCCCCACAGGCGGAATCATAATGGGCCGTGCGGGTATCCGTGCTGCTTATGCTACGGGACGAGGCAAGATAACCCTCAGAGGCAGGGCTGAGATCGAGGAGATAAAGAACAGAAACTGCATTATTATCACCGAGATACCTTACATGGTAAACAAAAAACGTCTTATCGAAAATATTGCCGAGCTTGCTAAGGATAAGAGGATAGACGGTATTTTTGCCATAAGAGATGAATCCGACAAGGACCATGCTGTAAGAATTGTTATTGAGCTGAAAAAGGACGCTGTTCCTCAGGTTGTGCTCAACAGGCTTTATCAGTTCACACAGCTTCAGGACACGGTGGGAGTTATCATGCTTGCCCTTGTAAGAGGTGAGCCGAAAATTCTCACTCTGAAGGGTATGCTGGGAGAATATATTGATTTCCAGGTGGAGGTAATCAGGAGAAGAACAAAGTTTGACCTTGACAAGGCTTCCGCAAGAGCTCATATCTTAGAGGGTATGGTAATTGCTGCGGATAATATTGACGAGGTCATAAAGATCTGCCGAACCTCCGAGAATATTAATGAGATAAAGCAAAGACTCATGGAACGCTTCGGTCTTTCCGATGCTCAGGCTGAGGCTATCGCTCAGATGAGAATGTATCAGCTTTCAAATATGGAAAGAAAGAAGATAGAGGACGAGCTTGCTGCACTTCATGAAAAAATCAAGGAGCTTACCGAAATTCTCGGGGACAATGAAAAGGTGCTTGAGATAATTTCCAATGAGCTTGAGGAAATTAAGAAAAAATACGGCGACGACAGAAGAACTGCTATCGAAAATGTCAGCGGCGAGGTTGATGTTGAGGACCTTATCCCTGTTGAGGACTGCGTTGTTACTCTTACGGATATCGGCTACATCAAGCGCCAGCCCATAAGCGAATACAAGCTCCAGAAGCGTGGCGGCAAGGGCGTTTCCGCTATCAAGCAGAGAGATGAGGACTTCATTCAGGAGATGTTCATTTCCTCCACTCATGACGATGTGCTCTTTATAACAAACAAGGGTATAATGTACAAGCTCAGATGCTTTGAGATCCCCGAAGGCTCAAAGCAGTCAAGAGGTGTGAATGTTATAAATATGCTTCCCCTTTCCGAGGACGAAAAGATCGCCGCTATGATAAAGACCTCCGATTATGACGAGGGCAGGTTCCTTATCATGGTAACAAAGAACGGCAAGATAAAGAGAACTCCTCTTTCTGCATATAAGTCTGTCCGCAAGAACGGACTGAGAGCTGTTGGTCTTGACGAGGGTGACGAGATAGCAGGCGTAAGACTTACCGACGGCAATGCTCAGGTGATCGTTGCCACAAGAAACGGCTATGCTATCAGGATTGAGGAAACTCAGATGCGTCCCATGAGCAGGACCGCTCACGGCGTTAAGGCTATTAAGCTCAGAGATGGCGACTGCGTTGTTTCCATGGCAAGAGTAAGAGAGGGTGCCTCTGTTCTCACCGTTACCGACAAGGGTCTTGGAAGAAGAGTTAAGCTTGATGATTACCGCATTCAGCACAGAGGCGGTTATGGTATGCTCAACTACAAGGCAAGCGAGGAAAAGGGATTTGTCTGCGGAATTAAGATAGTTGACGAAACCGACGATATCATTATGATAGCTTCCGACGGTGTTATCATAAGAATTCGTGCCTGCGATATCAGGATAATGGGCAGATATGCTACGGGCGTTAAGCTTATGAGAGTTTCCGAGGAGGACAGAGTTGTTTCCTTTACAAGAACAGAGCATGACGACAGCGCCGAAACTGCTAAGATAGAACAGCCCTCCGAGGAAGAGCTGAAGCAGGAAATGGAGCTTGCTGCTGCCGAGGAAAAGAACGAGGTCATTATTGACGAAACTCCCGATGATGATATCATTGAGGAAGAGGAAGAAAACGAGGAATAATCAGCGTGCCGATGATGCCATCTCGTTGGTGGGACAGCAATATTTCCCATGATTTGAGGCTCTGTAACTTAAATTGAAGCCGTATCAAGATTTAGATTTTTTAAAAGAAAACGAACTTTCAACAATATAAAAAATATTGTTGAAAGTTCGTTCTGTCTGAAAATATTGATATGAATGAAAAATATTTTACACGCCGATGTTTTCATTCCGTTTTTACGGTTATACAGCACGAATCTGCATTTCTCAGAGCAATTACCGCTCCTCTTATGAGATACGCCGTTGGGTCACCCGAGGGGCTTCTGTGCAGACAGATCACCTTTGTTCCCTCGATAAGCCCCATATCCATAAGACGGCGGCGCATACTGCCGCTGTTATTAAGCCCTGTGACTGTGGCTGTGCAGCCTTCGGGCAGTGATGTAAGCTTTATACTGTTCATATATATGTTGACCTCGGATATTGATGTGAAGGCGGAAAGATTTTCTGCCTGTATTATTCTATTCGCAAATGTCGGAAAATGTTACTTTGTTTGAAAGGCAGTGATGATATGCCAAGATTTTTTATTGATGAAGGCGCTTTGTGTGGCGATATGATAACCGTTTCGGGCGGCGACGCCGTTCACATAGGACGCTCTCTGAGAATGAGGACAGGCGACCCTCTCACCTTTTGCAGAGAGGGTATGGAATACGAAACTATCATTGAGAAAATTACGTCTGATGAGGTATTTTGCAGGATAACTGAGAGAAATCCCTCCTCCTCCGAGCCTGATGTTTATCTGAAAATTTTCCAGGCGCTCCCGAAGCAGGACAAGCCTGAGATGATAATTCAGAAATGCACCGAGCTTGGGGCTTCGGAAATTGTTTTCTTTATTTCAAAAAGATGCGTTTCCAGACCCGATGACAAATCGGCGGAAAAGAAAATTTCAAGATACGCTAAGATCGCTGAGGAAGCAGCTAAGCAGTCGGGACGGGGGCGGATACCTGTGATAAGGGGGATAATTTCCTTTGAACAGGCTGTAAATGAGCTTTCGGAATGTGAGCTTCCTCTTATCTGCTATGAAAACGGCGGAAAAAGATTTTCCGAGATAGAGCTTGACAGCAAAAAGGAAATAGGCGTTATGATAGGCGCTGAGGGCGGCTTTGACCGAAGCGAGGCGGATAATGCCTGCCAAAAGGGAGCGGTACCTCTATGGCTCGGCAAGAGAATACTCAGATGCGAAACCTGTCCTGCTGCGGTTACTGCTGTTATTATGAATTTAACGGGGAATTTTTGATCATCAGCGAGGCGGCGGGTCGCCGCAGCCAACTCGTTGGGAAAACAGCAAAAAGTTCCTTGCTTTGAGGCTCGGTAACGTAAGTTTGAAGCCGGATCATGCATATAATATTGATGTTAAGAACAAAACCGTCAGCCGAATTTTCCTTGGCTGACGGTTTTTTTGTTTATATTACTTATTGACAGAAGCTTCATAGAATACTTCTACTGCTTTCTGCATTATTTCCACGGGCACATCTTTCTTTGTGAGCTTTATCATTATATAGGGCTTTTCTGCGGAGCCGTTTGCGGTAACTCTGCCCTTGAATGCATTTACAAGCGCCTGCACCTGCTCCATGGTCGCTGTTTTTACAAATATCATCAGACTGTCATTTCGCTGGGTGATCTCCGTTATACCCGCATTTCCTGCCATGTTTCTTGTAAGTGCCACGGATATCAGTCCCTGTATCGACTTTGGCGGGTCACCGTATCGGTCGATGAATTCATCAAGAAGATCTTCGCTTTCCGCTCTTGTGGAAACTGCTGCTATCTTCCGGTATGCGTCAAGTCTGCCCGAAAGGCTCTCGATATAATCATCGGGGATATGGGCTTCTATCTGCAGGTCGATAAGACAATCCTCCGGGGCACGGGGCGGCGTTTGTCCCGTTTCCTCGGCTATTGCCTGATTAAGAAGCTGGAGATACATATCATAGCCTACCGCTTCCATATGTCCGTGCTGCTTTCCTCCGAGTATGGAGCCTGCTCCTCTTATTTCAAGATCCCGCATGGCTACTCTGAAGCCGCTTCCGAAGGTCGTGAATTCCCTTATGGCGTCAAGCCGCTTTGTTGCTATCTCTGTAAGCACCTTGCCCCGTCGGAAGGTGAAATATGCAAATGCTCTGCGGTTTGATCGTCCCACTCTTCCTCTGAGCTGATAAAGCTGGGATAGTCCCAGATGATCTGCATCCTCGATGATAAGCGTATTTACATTGGGAACGTCTACTCCCGTTTCAATTATGGTGGTGCATACAAGTATATCTATCTCATGCTCCACAAGCTCTGTCCAGATATCCGAAAGCCGTTCCTCGGAAAGCTGTCCGTGGGCAACGGCTATCCTTGCATCGGGAAGAAGCTCGCTGAGCTTTGCGGCGATTCCGTCTATGGTTTCAACACGGTTATGGATATAATACACCTGTCCCCCTCTGCGAAGCTCCTTTGTTATCGCCTGGATTATTACTCCCATGTCATGCTCGATAACATAGGTCTGGACGGGATAACGGTCAACGGGCGGCTCCTCTATTACGCTCATATCACGGATACCGCTCATTGCCATATTCAGCGTTCTCGGGATCGGTGTGGCAGAGAGTGTCAGCACGTCAACTCCGGAAAAATACTCCTTGAACTTCTCCTTGTGCGCCACTCCGAAACGCTGTTCCTCGTCAATGATTGCAAGTCCCAATGTTTTGAACTCGATATCTTTCTGCACAAGCCTGTGAGTACCTATTATAATGT
>CAMAIG010000112.1 GCA_945835085.1 uncultured Ruminococcus sp.
TGTGTTGTAGTTGCGCTGTTTGCACTCTGTGCAAGCCATTGTTACCTTTACTCTCATATCGGCACCTCCTGTTAATGCTGTTTTCACAGCGATTCATTCTTCGGGATCGGTTTGCTTTAAGGTCGATCCCCATTGCCTCCCTCCCGACAGCGCTGCTGTCAAGGGGCTTATATGTGCTTAAAAAAAAGGCACAAAAAAATAAACCCCATAAAGAGGTATATTAATGATATCATATTAATTTGCCTTTGTCAAGGGCTTTTTGGGATTTTTTCGTTTTTTTCTTTCCCTCGGGGCAATTAACTGTATTTTGCACAAACTATTTGCTTTGACAGGGGGGCGTTTCGTTGCAATTGCTATGGGTATGAGCTTATTTATTACCCGGGCTTGCTGTTGTGAAATAATAAATGCACTTAATGACGGAGCTGAACGGATCCGGCATCTTGCAGAGAGCCTTAAATCGGCTTATTACAGCATTAATATTATCAGCTTGAGGATACTTCTGCTGTCAGGCTGCCTTACTCTCTGCAGATGTAAGATCAAGGTCGTCCGTTTTCGGCTAAACCTCGGAAGGTCAGTTATTTTTGGATTTGGACAATAAGCATACCGTTTCAACATGATCTGCAAATGGGAACATATCTACGGGTGACAGCTTTTTGAGCTTATAGCCGTTCTTTATCAGGAAAAACACATCTCTTGCCTGTGTTTCGGGATTGCAGGATATGTAGACTATCCTTTCGGGAGATATTTTTGTCAGCGCTCCCAGAAATCTCCTGTCGCAGCCTGCACGGGCAGGGTCAAGTATGACCACGTCCGCTCTCAGCTTATCGGAATAGAATTCCTCCATGAACCTTCCGCTGTCGCTGCAGATAAACTGCACGTTGTCCGACTTATTGAGCTTTGCATTTATCACGGCGTCGCCTATGGCGGAACGATTTATCTCGCAGCCGTAGACTGATCTTGCCTTATCTGCGGCTATTATGCTGAGAGTGCCTATGCCGCAGTATGCGTCGATAACCGTTTCCTTGCCTGTCAGTGCGGCGTATTTCATTGCAAGCCCGTAGAGCTTTTCGGTCTGAACGGGGTTTACCTGGGCAAATGATTTGGGGGATATCCTGAAGCGCTTGCCGCAGATGATATCCTCTATATAGCCCGGTCCGTAAAGTATCTCGCTTTTTTCTCCCTGCTGCATTTTATCTGAGGTATTTACCGTATATGCAAGGGTGGTGATATCGGGACACTTTTTCAGAAGCTCCCTTACAAAGCTGTTCTTTGAAGGGAAATCCCTTGCTGTGCCTGCGATAACGCACATTATCTCCCCTGTGTTTGCGGCTATCCTTATGAGCGCATGGCGGAGAAAGCCCGAATGGTTATAGCTGCTCCATACGGGTATTTTAAGGGAAAGGGCGGTTTTAAGTATGGCTTTCGCTATCTCATCGGCTCTCGGGTGGTTTGACGGGCAATGCTCTGCGGCGGCTACTCCTCCCGTTGCCGACTGATACACTCCGAATACTGCCTTGCCGTTTTTGAAATCATAGGCTGCCTGTACCTTATGACGATAGCCCTCGGGGTCTGCCATGCCTATTATTTTATCGGGGCGGCAAAGCTTTCCCATGAGCCTTTCTGTCTTTACCTGCTTAAATCTCAGCTGCTCCTCATAGCTCATATTTCTCAGGGCACAGCCGCTGCATTTTTTATAAATGGGACAGGTGATATTGCTGTCCGCTTCATTCTTCGGCTGAGATCGCTCCTGTGCTTTCGGCGCTCTCCTCTGCTTCGGATGCGGTGTGATTTTCTTCTCGCTCATCGCTTTCCTCCGTGGTGTTTAATTAGTCTTATCAGAGTCCCTTGTTGAGATAGGCTTCCTGCTCGGGTGTTAGGACATCTATCTCCATATTCCATGAGGCAAGCTTTCTGCGGGCGATCTCTGCGTCTACCTCACGGGGAACATCTACTATCATGCTGTCAAGCTTGTTTTTGTTCTTTACAAGATAAAGTGCGCTCATTGCCTGGACTGCAAAGGACATATCCATTATCTCTGCGGGGTGTCCGTCGCCTGCGGCAAGATTTACAAGCCTGCCCTCGGCTATGATATATATGCTCCTGCCGTTTTTTAGCTCATAGCCCATGATGTTATTGCGGGCCTCCCATGACCTTACGCAGTTTGCCCTTAGCCATGCCACATCTACCTCGCAGTCGAAATGACCTGCGTTGCAGCAGATAGCTCCGTCCTTCATATTTGCAAAGGACTTTTCCGTTATTACGCCGTCGCAGCCTGTTACGGTCACAAAGAAGTCGCCTTCCTTTGCGGCGTCCTCCATTTTCATTACGCTAAATCCGTCCATTACCGCTTCCATTGCCTTGATGGGGTCTATCTCGGTGATTATTACCTCTGCTCCCATGCCCTTGGCACGCATTGCTACGCCCTTTCCGCACCAGCCGTAGCCTGCGACTACTACCTTTTTGCCTGCAACGATCAGGTTTGTTGTGCGGTTGATGCCGTCCCACACGGACTGTCCCGTGCCGTAACGGTTATCGAAAAGATGCTTGCAGTCTGCATTGTTTACAAGCACCATGGGGAATTTAAGCTCATTTGCTTTATTCATGGCTATAAGGCGGATTATGCCTGTGGTGGTTTCCTCACAGCCGCCGATAACGTTAGGGATAAGCTCGGGGTGCTCGGTATGGATAAGGTGGACAAGATCTCCGCCGTCGTCGATGATTATGTTAGGCCCTGCTTCGATCACTGCGGCAATATGGCGGTGATATTCCTCCTCGGTGGCGCCGTGCCATGCGAATACCTTCAGCCCCTCATGGACAAGGGCTGCCGCAACGTCGTCCTGTGTGGAGAGAGGATTTGAGCCTGTTATATACATATCCGCTCCTCCTGCGGCAAGGACTCTGCACAGATATGCGGTCTTTGCTTCAAGATGCACGGAAAGCGCTACCTTTAATCCCGCAAAGGGCTTTTCTTTGGAAAATTCTTCTTCAATAGAGCGTAGAAGGGGCATATTCTGCTTTACCCACTGTATCTTTCTTGCTCCGCTTTCCCATAGACCTGGATCTCTTATTTCGCTTGTAACTGACATTTTTATTCTTCCTTTCAAGGAGATTGTTATTTTCAATTGTTTGCCAGAGGGCAATATTCAATTGTCCCCGAAGCTCTGCTGTAATCAAGCTCAAACTCCGAAGAGGTATCTCCGTATTCGATAATGACTGCTTTATATTCCATAAGGATATTGTTGATGGAAAATGCTTTGACCGATTCGTCGGAGCAGAGGTATTCACCGATGCCCGAATATTCCTCGCCATTCATTCGGTTATAATCCGCTATCAGCAGCTTGTCCTTGTTTCCTTCGGCATCAACAAGGTAAATGGAAATGTCCTTATCCGTTTTTCCTGCAAATGAACCATTGGCGTCGACGTAGGAATCAGACTTGAAATAGCTGAAATCCAATGCGGTGATCTCGGCATGAAAATCCCCGTCCTTTATTTCGATATCGCAGGGCACGGAAAAGGTATAACGCTGGAGCTGATTTGTATAGATATTATTGCAAATGTTTTCGGTCAGGTCGTTATAGCTGCCTGTCACCCTGATGTAGATATTATCATTTATCTTTGTGTCTGACGAGGTCTTGCCCAGGCTCATTTCGGGGTCTGTAAGAAGTGAGTCGGAATAGGCATATTCCTTGACGGTAAAGTCCGTGGAAGCTTCATCGGAAACACCCTTGAACGCTGTTCCCGCTGCTTTCAGCATTGTGAAAAGCAGTATCAGGATAATGGCTGCGGGCAATGTTATTATTATCAGCAGCTTTTTATTTCGCTGCTCCGAAACAAGATAGGAGGTTTCGATAAAATCCGTTGCACCGCAGGCGGCACATTCCTTAACGGGCTTATTATATACCTTCCGGCAATATCTGCAGGTGTATTTATATTTTATCTGTTCTGTTTTTTCCATAATGCTCCCAAAATCATATCAGCTTTGAATATCCGAAGCTGTTTACGATGGCGTCGATCTTATTTCCCGATGCACAGAGGGGACATTCTGCGGGAGTGTAGCTTGCGTATGCGGGAATGTCGTTCTTGCCGAATACATGATGAACGGTAAGTCCTCTTACATCATCAACGTCGCTGAATATTGCACAGGCTCCCATGAGCGATCCGCCGTAATAGGCAAGGCACTCCGCTGCCTGTCTTATGCTTTTGCCCGAGGATACCGAGGAAACCAGAAGAAGCACGTTCTTTCCCCTTACAAGCTCCTGCATATTGTCACGGAGGATAAGCTGATTGTTTGAACCCGATTCGGGAGAAATTACGTTTATATCCTTGCCCGAGTTTACTCCGTGGAAGCCTTCGGACAGGCTTTCCGCAAGGAATGCTCCTATCATTTTTGTGCCCTCAAGACAGATTATTGTGTCTACGGGTATTATTCCGTATATCTCACCTGCAAGCTCCTTGGCGGTTTCTCTTGCTGCCATATATCTGGACTTTATCCCGCTCATGTCTATGTAGCTGCTTACATGTGAATGGTTGGTTGCAAAATGTCCCGGGATTATCCTGAACTTTATCCTGCGGTTGCTTTCTGCTGTTATTTCTATTGCTCTGTTTTCCATATGTGACCTCCTGATGGTTTTGATTTATGCTCATAAATAAGAAAACTATTTCAAGATACTGCTTTGGCGGCACGCTCAGAATTTATTCGCCGCTTCCTGTGCTTTTCGGCATATCTCCTCCTCGTCAAACCTTGTGAGCCTGCCCTTTTCAAGAACTATCTCGCCGTCGATGATAACGGTGTCCACCTCGCTGCCGTTGGCGGAATAGATAAGTGCGGCGGTAAGGTCATTTGAGGGACAGAACTGGGGACGGGCAAGATCTATGAGAACTATATCTGCCTTTTTCCCCGGGGCAAGAACGCCTGTGTCCTCAAAGCCCAGGGCTTTTGCTCCGTTTTCTGTGCCCATGCGAAGTATCTCCCCTGCGGAGCATACTGTGGGCACTCCCGTGGAGCCTTTATGGATAAGGGCTGCAAAGTTCATATCCGAGAACATATTAAGGGTATTGTTGGACGCCTGGCTGTCTGTTCCCATGCAGACGTTTATGCCCTTTTCAAGCATACGGGGTATGGGTGCGGTGCCGTTTGCAAGCTTAAGATTGCTTTTGGGATTATGGATAACGCTGACGTTTTTCCTCGCAAGGATATCCATATCGTTCTCCGACACATGGACACAGTGGGCGGCACAGGTCTTTATATCAAACATTCCCAGGCTGTCAAGATACTCCACAGGAGATCTTCCATGCTCCTTGAAGCAGTTCTGCACCTCGTTTACGGTTTCGGAAAGGTGAATGTGCAGCTCCTGTTTTTTTTCATGGGCAAGCTCGATTATCCATCTGAGATAATCCTCGGAGCAGGTGTATATTGCGTGGGGACCCAGCTTAAAGCTTATCCTGCTGTTTCCCTTGAAGGCTTCAAGCTCCTCGAAATGCTCGTTTATGCGGCGTATGCCGTCCTTATCCTCCCTGCCCGAGCCTGTAAGCCCACGGGTCATGACCGCTTTCATTCCAAGCTTATCGGCTGCGGAGGCGGTCATCTTCGGGAACATATGCATATCCATAAAGCAGGTGGTGCCGCTCTTTATCATTTCCATGCAGGAGAGCATTGCTCCCCAGTATGCGTCCTCGGCTGTAAGTGCGTCCTCACGGGGCATTATGCTGCCGAAAAGCCAGTCCTCAAAGGTAAGGTCGTCTGCAAGATTTCTAAAAAGCGACATATATGAATGTGTATGGCAGTTTATCAGCCCCGGCATTGCCAGCATATCGGTGCCGTCTATTATTTTATCGGGGGTAAATCCCTCGGGAATGCTGCCAATGGCGGAGATAGTGCTTCCCTCTGTGCAGATATTTCCACGGGGCGTTTCCCCG
>CAMAIG010000113.1 GCA_945835085.1 uncultured Ruminococcus sp.
AAAAAGTGCAGACAAATCTAATTTTTTATGTTATAATTATACTAAGTTATAATCTTATCCGAAAAAAGGAGCTGAATACATAATATGACCTTTGAAAAATCCTGCGGCGCTATCGTTTACAGAAAGCATCACGGGAACATCGAGATCCTCCTTATCAAGCACATCAACAGCGGCCACTGGTCCTTCCCCAAGGGGCACGTTGAAATGGGCGAAACCGAGGTTGAGACCGCCCTGAGAGAGGTTAAGGAAGAAACCGACATTGACGTTATGATAGACCCCACCTTCCGTGAAACCGTGACCTATTTCCCGAGAAAGGACACTCAGAAGGTCGTGGTCTACTTCATCGGCAAGGCGAAGAATTTTGAGTATGTTCCTCAGGCTGAGGAAATTGCGGAAATTCGCTGGGTGGACATCGGCCACGCTGTTCAGATGCTGACCTATGAAAATGACAAGACCATCGTTAACAAGGCAAGAGCTGCAATTTGCCTGTAAGAAAGGAAGTTTTAGCTATGATCGAAAACTACATCTCAACGATATCCAAGAAGATTGAAAAGACCTGGAAGTCCCTTGACACAAAGATCACCGTCAATAAGCGGGAGCTTGTTCTCGGCATTCTGCTGTGCACCCTTATCGGTATTGTGATCGGCGCTCTTTTCAGCCCGAAAAAGCGCATCACCATCGGCAGCAACAACGCCAACGGCACTCTCTCCTGCTGCGATGATGACGATGATTACGATGATGATGAGGATTACGAATGATATCGCATTTTCCTTGTCTGAAAGCAGTGACACACAAACGCCTGTCGAAAAAGACCACATTAAATAAAGAGCAAGCATCTATTCTATGAGAAACGGCTTCAATACAAAGGTTACCGAGCCGCAAAATTTAGAGATCCCTGCTGTTTATCTAACGAGTTGGCTTCAGCGACACGCTGACGCCTGCCGGTTATCGACAGGCGTTTTTTGCATTTTGCACAATCTTGCTTGGAGTTTGCTTTGTCAAAAACGTGCCACCGGCACGTTTTTGAAGTTTAATATTGTGGGGATAAGTTAAAAGGGGAGGCGGTCGTGTTCGCCTCCCCTCGAAATGCTGTCGCATTTCTCACCCCTTGCTCCGTTTTGGAAGGATAAGGGGATTTCGCCCTCTGCGGAGGGCGACCGAGGGCTCTGCCCTCTGGACACCCGCAACCTTTGGAAAAGGTTGACGAAACTTTTAACGTGTGCTTATTTGTGCTGAATTGTTTGTAAGGTGGACGAAACTTTTAACTTGCGTTTATTTGTGCGGATTTTCTTGTATTCTTTTCACTATTTTAGAAAATCTCCAAGCCCTGTTTGTCTTCCGTTTTCGCTTGAATAGGTGGTATTTATAAGCTTATCATTCTTGAAATACATATCTATTGAACGGACATCAAGATAATTATTCGTCTGGGGCTTTTCATTTACGGTATAGCTTCTGCCGATACTAAAGAATACTCCTGCACCCGCTCCCGCTCCCGCTAACACGGAAATTATTATCAGAAGTATGCTTGTATCGGAGCCTGTTCCCTTGTCATAATACTTCGTTACCAGCTTTGTGAAGGTCGATACTGCGGTAAGGTCACGTCCGTCCTGACATTTTTTCAGGGTTTCGGAGGATATTTTATCAAGCCTTGAATCATTTATATAGCTCTTTGCATCTCCGGAAACGTACACATATGTATAATATGTATCCCTCAGAAACAGCACTCCCGAGGTGTTTTCCCCGAATTTCTCGTTATAGAAATCCTCTGCCCAGCTTGTGACGCTTTCCCTTGTGGAATTTTTGGTGTTACCCGTAAGCACGGCACAGTTCCAGCCTGTATGCTCCGAGGTTTCGTTGAGCATTTTCAGTATATAAATTTCCTCGCCCTCGTCAAATCTGTCGCCTATATCCTCTATACAGGCTTCGGCAAAGGCGGAAGGTGCGAAAATTGTCAAGACTATTAGCGTAACAAGAAACGATGCAGCTTTTTTCATCATTCTCACAGCCATATCCCCCCTATTTTATACACGAGAAAGCCTACGATAAGCGCTGCGGCAATGGCTGTGCCGACCACCTTCAGACCCGAAAGCGGAAATTTTCCCGCAAACTTTCCCGTCTGTCCGTTCATGGCAAAGCCGTATATTTCCCCGTGATGCTTATATGAAAGAAACCACACGGGCAGCATCATATAATGCCATTTTATGCCTGTGATACGGCTTTTCTTATCCTTCACCACAACGCTTTCATAGCGCTTGAGGTCATCAAGGATAACGTTCAGGGCGTTCTCGTCTATCCTTTTCTTTACCCTTGAACGGACCTCCTCCTTGGTGACATCGCACTTATCGCAGTAAAAGCCCGACAGGTAGGACATATCGAATTCACGCAGGAACTTATAGTCATATGGTTCGATGGCGTCCATAAGGCTGTCCTCTATCTTCATTGCGCCGTCTGCGGGAATGCCCATATATTTCATCTTCACGCTTCGGTCAAAGGAATAGGTCTTTGTAATGGTTTCGGAGGCTTCTCCCTTTCTGAACCTTGTTTCCACTTCCTTGCCCGATGCGGCAACTGAGGTGTCTACGTCACAGTCTGCAAGCCAGAAGGGGACATACAGCCCTGTTATCTTTTCCAGCTGGCTCTCGCTGAGAAAGTCCGAGGGCAGGAACCATTTTTTCATGCAGTGTGCCTTGAATGCCGCTATTGCCTGACGCTTTCCGTATACAAAGGGGATTATCATTTCGGGGCGGTAGCTGCCGCTGAGCCGCTGCTTTATGGACACGGGATTGTGGCAATAATAGCAGAAGGTGGCTGCTGTGTTGTGGTCGCAGAATATCTCCGCTCCGCAGCTGTTGCAGACATACACGTCCGTATCCTCTGCAAACTGCTTTTGCAGCTCATCATCCTGCTGCTCCTCGGTACTTTCCCTGCTGATGATATTAAGCTCCATGGCTTCCTTTTCGGTAAGCGCTGTGCTGCACCAGTCACAGAAAAATCTCCGAAGTTCGCCGTTCCACAAAAGCTCGCCGCCGCATTCGGGACATTTATAGGTTATGGCTGCATTTTCCATTTCGTTCCCCCTGTTTACTCACGATTTCGGTATATATTTCAATGCCCCGCAATGTATTTGCAGGGCATTTTTCTTTAATTCTATTGATTATATGCTGTTACGGTCTTTTTGAGCCGCAGTTATTGCAGAAGTTGCCCGTGTTCGTTGCGCCGCAGGAGCAGGTCCAGCCTGCATCGGGTCTTTTTGCTCCGCAGTTGTTGCAGAAGTTGCCGGTATTTGTTGCGCCGCAGGAACAGGTCCAGCCTGCAGGTGCGGGCTTCTTTGAGCCGCAGTTATTGCAGAAATTGCCTGTATTTGTTGCACCGCAGGAACAAGTCCAGCTTCCCTGTGCAGATGCTTGCTGCGCCGCTTGCTGTGCCGCTGCCTGCTGTGCTGCCTGCTGCTGCATCTGCATTGCGTTTGTCTGGGAAGCGGCGTTCATAAATCCGCCTGCTGCGTTCATTCCCATGCCCATTGCCATGAATGCATTGCCTGCTCCTGCTGTGTTGGAGCCTGCTGCCTGCATTCCCTGGGCTATGGAGGACTGTACAAAGCCCTCTCTTACGGTGGGGTCGCTCATCATTGCACCCTTGTTTCTCATATTGATAAGAGCCTTGGACTCCTCATCGTAGGAGATGCTTGCAATTCCTACGGAGCATACCTCGATACCTCTGAGGTCGTTCCAGTCGGTATCAAGGGTGTTTGCCATGTACTTTGAAAGCTCTCTGGACTTGGAGGAGATGGCGGATATTCTTACGCCGTCTACGGACATCTGGTTGATGGCTGACTGGAGTGCGTCCATAAACTCGTCAAAAAGCTGGGTGGAAAGATCCTTGATGTCGATCCTGTCTGTGCCCTTGGGTGCAAATTCGGTGAAGAACTTGATGGGGTCGGTGATCTTTATGGAGTAGGAGCCGTGTGCTCTCAGGAAAAGCTCGGAATTATAGAAATTGTCGAAATACTGAACGGGATTTCTTGTGCCGAACTTGATGCCCTTGATCTCGGCGGTGTTGATGTAGTAAACATACTGCTTCTGTGAGGGTACTCCGCCGAACTGGAAACGTGTCCAGGTGTCCTTCAGAGTTTCCTTGAGATCGCCGTTGAAAAGTGAAGGTGCGGAGGAATTGTTTACCTCGTAGTAGCCTTCCTGTGCGCTGTAGTCCACGATCTTGCCGCCGTCCATAAGGAGCATGATGGTGTTGGGGTAAACGTGGATAACGGAGCCGTTTGAAACGTAGTTGTCGGTGCCCTTCTTGTTGGAGCCGCCCTTAACTGCAACGCCCTTTACAACTAAGGTTTCCGATGTCATATCATCGGGCTCGATGACTTCCTTCCAGGAATCGGCAAGAACGCCCGATACAGATGATACTGCTGCTTTAATAAGACCCATGGTTATATTCCTCCTAAAATTAATTTTTCTGATTTCATTAATATGCGTATTCTGTGATACGATGATGTTACAAATATTGTAACATATAATATCCAAAAAATCAATATATTATTGCTATTTCTTTTTCTTTTTTTTGGAAATAATGCCTATGATTCCCGAAACGACTGCAAGGACTCCCGCTCCTGCAAATATCAGGATATATGTGAGCTTATCGGTATTGCCCGTTGCAGGGGACGCTGCCAGGGCTGCTGCTGCAAGTATATGCTTCATTTTTCTCATACCTTTCGTGATTTTCTTTTATTATACTTCATTTTGCTTAAAATTGCAATGGGAACCAATTAAATTATGATTAAAAAAAGACCGCCCGAGTGCTCGGACGGTCTTTGTGCGGTTGTTGATTACTTTCTCTTGGAAACAATAGCAGCAGCGGCTGCAACAGCCATTACGCCTGCAAGTGCAGCAGCGGAGGTGTTGCCTGTAGCTGCAGGAGCCTCTGCGCCGGCATCGGAAGCGGGAGCCTCTTCAGCGGGAGCCTCTTCAGCGGGAGCATCGGAAGCGGAGCCAAGACCGGATACTGTGAACTCGATCTCTACGGAGCTTGTAGGCATTGTGTAGCCGAAGAGGCCTTCAGCCTTGCCGAGATCTTCATTCCAGATGTTGATCATCATGGGGGAGATGTACTCCTTATCATCGGGGTTCAGATATGCTTCGTCAAATGTGTACTTTGTGGAGCCGTCGATCTTTACCTTAACGTCGGAGATTGTTGCTCCGCAGTCAAGAGGCATATCGGTGGAGATGAAGAGAAGGTTAAGGGTTTCATCAGCGCCGAAATCAAAATCGCCGGTAAGGCTTACGGTGTATGTGCCGTCGCCTGTGATAACAGCGTCAGTGAATGTACCGCCGTTGTTGGTTGCTGTAGGTCCATCCCAGCCTGTGAGGTGGTCAAAGTAGTATGTGCCGTCCTCTGCGGGAATGTCCTTACCGTATGTACCCTCGTTCCAAGCGTTTCTGAATGTGAAGCTTGCGGACTGGATTCCAAGGTATGCATGGTATTCAGCAGCAGATACGGAAGTGCTGAGTGCGGAAACTGCCAGACAAGCGGCAGCTGCTACGGAAGCGATCTTCTTAAAAGTCATTTTAATTATCTCCTTTACGCAACGTACTTATTATACGTCGATATTATTGTAGTTATTATACCACAATGTGTTAACGTTTTCAAGATACACTTCTAACAATTTTTTTAAAGCATTTTCTACATTTGCAACAAAAAAATCACTGCCCATTTTCATGGACAGCGCAGCGTGTCGCTGAGCCGCCTCGTTGGGGAAACAGCAAGGCTCGTTTCCTTTGCGGCTCGGTAACTAACGTATTACAAAAAATTCTTACATAG
>CAMAIG010000114.1 GCA_945835085.1 uncultured Ruminococcus sp.
TTATCTCTTGAAATCAACAAGATTTTCACAAGATAGCAATTGCAGTTGATGTATCAGTTGATATATCAACTGAGTTTGACAACAGAGTTGCTTTATTTTGGCAACTGATGAAATAACGGTCGTTCCTCGACGGGTTCATAAGTTTTATTGAAAATGCCAGGCTTGCACGGATAGAATTCACCGTTAACACCTTTGATGATGTAATCAAAGGGATTTGCTTTCATTGTCCCCTCAAGTGTTTCGATACTTAAAGTTCCGTCGGTATTGTATATCTGCTGATAGGACTTTTTCATAAACTTGCATATTTCAGCAAGATTTGAACCTGTGTACTGAACGGCTTCGATAACCACAGGCTTTTTGCGAAATTTCACAGTTTCACCTTCTTTCGGGCATAGAAAAACCGCCTATCTTCGGCGGTTGACGGTTATAAAAAACTCGAGTATAGCGCACTAAATTCTGCCGTACTGCCTTTTTCGCCTTTTCAGGTGCCTTCTGCGGTTCATACAATAGGCAGCGTAAACGCTTATATCGGGAGCAGGAGGGGCAAAACACTTTGAATAATCTATATAGCTGTAATACATATCTTTCATTTCCTTTCATTAGTGCATAGAAAAACCGCCTCGATCTCTCGGGACGGTTTTGATTTTTGCCTTAACTCGCTTTGCCTTTGTTCGTTTTGGAATCTGTTGAATTTTCGTATTTTTCATTTAACTTTTTTTCAAGCAGTTCCAATTCATCGGGATCCTTGGTATCTAAATTACCAAAGGGAACATTTTTTACTTCTTTCATACAAATTCCTCCTTACATAAATCTTATGCCACAGCTGTCACATATTTTTAAGAATTGTCTGACAACTTCTGCGTCTTCCTCTTCACTAAGGACTTTGTGTTCATATTTTTCACGGATTTCTTTCAAAGCACCGTATGCTTTGGCGAAGTCGTAGTTGTCTGTTTTATACATAACGTCGACTTTTCCAGCATTGGAAATAACGGTAATGCCGCCAATATTATCATGTAACAATAATACTCCAATATCCGAATATGAAAATATTTTTGTAGTTGGGTGATTATGTAACAAAAACAATTCTTTTTCAGAACTGTTATTGAACATATCAAGTGCAAACGGATTATTAAAAATGTTTACGCTGTTTACATCGCCCAGCTCAAATTCATGCTTTAAAGTATTGGGATTGAACAGAAAAGCAACTTCGTTACTATCGTTTTCATTCTTGGATTTCAATAAAAGTTCATGGTGAAGTTCTTTGAACTTTTGATTTTGTTGTTGAGTAAAGTGAGGAATAACTGGCGGATTCGCTTTTGATACGGCAACGTCAGTAATAAGTATTTTAGCATCACGAGTTTTAGCCTGCTGCAAAATATCATTCCCCCCTATATTCATTATATCATTTCCACTCGGTTTGTCAAGTATATTCAAGGCTTTTTTCTCCTCTTTCGCCTTCGTCCTATACCCCTGCACCGTCAGCCTGTCGCTCCTCTGCGTCAGCTCGTGCTCATCACAGTACGTCCTGTACGCCTTCCGCTGCTCCTTCAGCTTTGCACGGGCAGCCTTTGCACCATCGGTGTCGCCGATCTCGTTAAGCATATCTGCTTCTCGCTTGGTGTTTCTGACCTTGCGTTCAAGCCGCCGCTGTTCCTGTATCTCCTTGTACCGCTTGTCGTTTTCCTCCTTGTCATAGGGGAAATACCGCTGAAAATTCACGCCGTCAATAAACGGATATTTCTTGTGCCTGCAGTTTATCCCGAAAAGCCCGTCCGGCTCAGCGTAAGAGGTGGAGGAAAGCGGCTCATAGGGTATCTCCTTGCCGTTGCCGTCGTGAGCGATTCCGCTCTGATTGCTTCGGCTGAATATCCTGCCCTGATACGGAGCACACTTCGGACGTGCACCCGGATGAGAGCTGACCGCTATCAGGTCTATGCCGTAATCATCACACCGTGCGTCCTGTGCGGCGTTGGCGGTGTTTGATACGGTGGTGCGAATGTCCATGTTTATGTACGCTTCGGGGGACCATTCACGCCCTGCTGCGTCCACAAATGCAGGAATGCCCTTGCTGTTGAATTCCCTTATGCACTTCCGCACAGCTTCTTGGCGGCTCTCCGCACCCATTACCGTTGACATGGTGTGCTTGCCTAAGGTGTTAAGCAGCTCCTGCCTGTCAGAAACGTCCTCGATAGCATTCACCGCATCATAGGTCTTGTTTACAAGGTCAACATAAGCCTGCTTTGCCTTGTACCGCATGACGGTGTTCACAAGGTTAAGGTCGGAAGCCGCCTGCTTGTGAAACGTCTGTATCGCCCGATCCACCGACTTTGAAGCCGGAACAGGCGTGTCGGAAATAAATCCCTGCTTCGCAAGCTCACGGAATCCCGGCTCCAGCTTGTCTATAACGGAATTTGCCGCTCCCGAAAGAGCTTCGGTAAGCAGGTCGGATTGTATCCCCGTATAACTCGCTATTATCCCTATAACGGTTTTGTTAAGGTCGCCTGCCTCCGCAAGCCTCTGTAAACGCCACTCCGAAGAAGCGGAAATACTGCCGTCCTTTGCAAGCTGTTTCGCTATGGCAAGCATAATATCTTGTTCCATAGCGTTGTAAACGTCGGTAAGCGGCTGCGAAAGGCTGAGCTTCTCAAGTTCTGTCACTATTCATCACCCTTTAATGTCAGCAGGTCTGTCATATCCGCCGAGATCTGACTTTCCTTTGCAATAACGGCAAGCTCCTTTCTCGCAGCCTCTTCATCGCAGTTCTGAACGTCCATTATAGCCGCCAGCTTTGATTTTAACCCTGCCGAAACCAGCTTTATGTTATTTTCAATTTTGGTGTTATCGTCAATAATAACGCTGTCGGGCATTGTAACAAGTATGCCGTAATCATCGGCTTCGGGCAGGTCACCCATGTCAATGCCAAGGGCAATAATGCTTTTTACAACGTCCTCGATAAGCTCTGCAACAAGGTTTTTGTTGCTTTTCGCCGTTCTTGCCGTTTTGCTGTCTGCGGAAATGACCTCCGTTGCGGTCTTCATGCCCTGTGCAGCATCGAAGGAGAACGTTCCTGCGGAAAGCCCCGTCTGAAAACATAGGATATTCAGCAGGGCATTGATAGCACTGACGTGTTCCTCAATGCGAAGCTCCACGGTGTTGTCCGTTATCTTTAAGTCCTTGTCTTCATCGCATTTCAGCGCAATATATGCCTCATCGTCTGCGTCAAAATACCGCTTTATCGTTCCCGTTTCCGGGTCAACAACGGTCTGAATGCAGGAGGAGGGAACAATAATGCGCTTCTTTCCGAGGATAAATTCACGGGTAAAGCTGTCAAATGCAACGTCCAGCGCTTTTAGCGTGTCAACGGCACCGTCAAAAACAGAAACGCCGAGAGGGGAGCTGCGGTCAATGTTATTGCTTACGTCCGGCTTGAAGTAGCGGAACATAGGCTCTCCCGAACCATACGTCACCGTTTCCGAAAGACCGGGATAAAGCTCTCCGAGGGGGCACGGCTTGCCAAGACTGCCCTTCCTATTGGAACGAAACAGCTTGTGCTCTGCCGAATACCCCTTTTCCGAAGGATAATACCGCTCCATAAGTGTGTAATATGAGCCGTTTTTGTATATGCGGCTTTCAAATATGCCCTCATAAATGCTGCGCTCGTCCCACGAAAGCGGCACGAACAGCTCTGCATTTATGTAGTTAATACAGACACTTCCGCTGTCTGCATATATCTTTATCACGCCGCCTCCGAGAGCGTATGCGGAAGAGAGAAATTCGGGCATACGCTTCCAGAAGCCGTTGGAGGCAAGCACCTTGTTCACATACTCAAGATACTGCTCATTCACCGAAATGTTCACCTGTTCGGAGAAGGTCAGCCTTGAAAATTCGTCCGCAAGAACCTTAGCTGTTCCCAGCCTTGCCAGTTCACGTTCCCCGGAAGAAAAAAGTCCGCTTTTCTTAACAGCCCTCCAAGGCGGAAGATTGGAAAAAATATCGTTCCAACAGCTTATGCGGTTGTAGAAGCCGCTCAGCTCCGGAACGATATTGTCATATATTTTTTTAGCGTCGGTTACTATCAATTTATCACCTCATACTTAAAATATCGGTCATGTACGGCTCTGTGGAATACTCCTGTGCGTCCAGATTGTCAATGTTTGTGGAGCCGTTGTCAAGTCGGGTGTTGTTGTCGTCCCACATAGCTTCCGAAAAAGCGTCAATAGTAGCTGTACAGCTGCTTAATATCTTGTATTTATCCGCACCCATGATAATGCAGTAAAAGTGTATTCGGTCATTTATGGGCTTTTTCCGTGCGTTGTGGATATTGACCCTCCATTGCTTTCTTGCAGCTTCCGTACGCATACCGCCGATGAGGGTCTGCTCTGCGCTGTCACAGTACACATTGGTAAGCGGTACGCCGCCGAGCAGCATACGGCATTCCGCAAGAAACTGCTCAAACCTTGCATACAGCTTTTCGGGGGTGATAGCCTCTTTTATACGGCAGTCATGCACCGTCACTATCTGTGAAAATCCCCGTGTATATGCCGTGCAGTTAAAGGCATGAGCGGAAGAACCGCCGCCGAAATCCACTCCGACGGTCGCAAAAGTCAGATCGGACGGCAGCTTGTCAATAATATATCGGTTTGGTGTGTCTGCAAAGTTTCGGTATATAAGTCCCTCAGCGTTTACCCAGTTCCCGAGAACATATCGGTCGTAATATATCGTTCCGCTGTATTCACGCTTGAGATTTTCCACAAATTCAGCCGATAAGAACGGGTTATCGTCAAGGGTGTACTTCTGACAGTAAATATCTGCATCGCTTTCAAGAAACTTCTTGAACCAATGGCTTTTACCCTCAGGATTGCAGGTCCCGTCAAATTTGCTGTAAGGCTTGTCAAGACGGGATTTAAGCATTTCAAACACATCGGGGTGCCATGTTACAACTTCGTCACCATAGCAGTATTTTATGGACGAACCACGAAGCCTGTTTACCTGCGTGACCTTATCCGCACCAAGGCAGTAGCATTTTTCACCGAACAGCTCCGCCGTGTTGTCCGCACGAATATCTGTAACATACCTTTCGCCCCAAAGATTCCGAAGAGGCTCAATAATGTTACGCTGCAAGGTGCCTTTGGTGTTTCCAAGCAGCACAACAAGTCCTTCCTTGCCTGCCGCCGCACGGATCCGCTTCGGGATAACGAAATAGTCCATGTACGTCTTGCCGGAACGTGTTGCGCCGCTCTTGACATTCCAGCGGTGGTTTGCATTTCGGAAGTATTCCATCTGCATAGGAGAGAATGACATCAACCGTCGCCCCCTATTTTTGCAAGGACTTCATCTAGCTTGTCAAGAGCGGCGGAATCATCTAGTCCAGCTTTCTTTTCTTTAAGTTTGAATTCTCGCTTTTTAAGCGCAAGCTCTTCGTGCCCAATATCCTTGCCGAGTATCTGCATTACTCTGTCAAATGCCTTGGTATCGCCTTGAGCCGCACTCAGGAACATAGCCATAACCAGCACCATTTCATTGTCCATATCATCGGGATCCACGCCGAGAGCCTCGAGCTGCTCTTTATCATTGGAAGCAGCAGGCAGTTCCAAAAGAGCCTTCATTTTCTGCTTCATATCACGTTTGCGCCGACGCGTTTCCCCCGAGTTAACGCCGCCTTTTTTGCGAATTTTCTCGACTTCATCTCGACTTCGATTGCTGTTTTGTATCAAATTATTCTCATTCACGGGTCACCACCTACCGTAATTTAGGTATAAAAAATCCGCTTACAGCAAAATCTGTAAACGGATATAAAAATTTCATTAT
>CAMAIG010000115.1 GCA_945835085.1 uncultured Ruminococcus sp.
AAATAAACGCCCCGAAATTATCAGAACTATATTCCGGTGATTTTTCATATTGTTACAGCCTGCAAAAACTCACTCTTGCGGAAGGCTGCAACATCAATGGCAACACATTTGAAAACTGTCCGCAGCTATACCCAAAACCACAATAAAAAGGAGGAATTTTAAATGGTAAATGAACAGGTAACCACAGTTGAACTCACAGCAGGAACACCGCAAACTATTGAATTTTCGGGTGCTTACCCGTATTACTGGGTAAACAATATGTCCGGCAGCGAGGTTTACGCTGCCCTCAGTACACCCGAAGCAGATTCGGACGGTACTTACACCGTTGCAGCAGGCTCTCAGCTCCGTATCTCGGGCGGAGCATTCAACACAAAGCTGAATTTGCTTGGCAGCGGAAAGGTGCAGGTCATCGCTTCGGCTATCGCAAGCTGCCCTTTTAAGCCGGCTCAGGGAGGAGGTGGTGAAAGCTATACGCATCCTGCATACACTCCCCGTGAAAGCGGTCTGTACAAAATATCCGTCGACGCTCTTGGTCATGTAAACAGCGCAGAAAAGGTCACAAAAAAGGATATAACAGACCTTGGAATTCCCGGAAGTGACACAACAATTTCATTTTCCGACAGCTCTCCCAAAGCAAGCGGTACAGCTTCGGCAGGAACTTCGGATAAAGCGGCAAGAGGCGACCATGTTCACCCTCTTCAGGAAAATGTGTCAGGGTCTTCCGGATCCTGCACGGGCAATTCTGCAACCGCTACAAAACTATCCTCTGATTCCTACTGTGAAATAACCTTAAATACTTCCGACTGGACAACAAACTCCGACGGTGGATATATGTGTACAAAAACGCTTGACAATGCAATGCCGTATGAGAATTTTAACTTTGATGTTGTGCTGTCCGCAGACCAAGCGGCAGCAAAATTACAGATTGAAGCTTGGAATTGTGTTATTGCAGATGGTAGAATTGCACAAACCACATCAAACGGAAGTACAACTGCCTTTACCTTCTATGCTTTCACAACTCAGCCTTCTGTTGCGCTTACTGTTGCTGTTCAGGGGGTAAGCTAATATGATTTTTGTGAATCGCAGAAGAATTAAACAAAACAGCGGCATTGTCAAAGACCCCACAAAGTATTGGTACATCGAAAAATACGTTTACGGCGTACTGAAAGAAACGCTTGAAATTGCTTTAGGTTCCGGTACAACCTTCAGTTCTATTGATTCAGGATATTCCGATGATACTTTTTATGGGTGGAGTGTGTCAAGTACAAGCACTAAAAGGACGTTTACTTCTACTTCAAGTTATAAAAACACTACCACAGCAGTAAAAAACAATCTTGATAGTGAAAACACATTGAAGATTTATGCTATATATAAATATACAGAAACAACTTGGTCTGTTTCTAATAGTGAAGTTTTTTCTTGCACTCCGACAGATAATGCTGATTTAAATGGTACATCTAAGTCTTATACCGTTTCCATTGAGGTGGCAGAAGACTCAACAGCTAAATTTGGAGGTTATACTTTTAATATCTATGGAGTTGGAAGCGCTACCAGTTCCCCTTCTATAACATATAGTGATCTGACATATGATGATGGTAATAATAGAAGAATATACGCTAAAATCGATGACGATATATATATAACAGGAACAGTTAATACTTCTAATACAAATACGAAATATATTGAAAGGGATGTTACAGCAGGACAAATTATTACATTGGTTGGTTATGTCTACGGGACGCAAGCATCAGCAGGAGGCAAAACTGCCTTTTGTGTTTCTTGTACAGTCCCTCATTGGCAAGAAAAAACATCAACAAAATATCGTGTAACAAGAAATTAAAAGGAGGATGACAGGTAAATGTATTTAAAGATAAATAATACAAACAAGCCTTTGGCTTCATTTTCACAGGTCACGAATAAGATTGCATTTGTGTTTTCCGAGGATATAGGCTCAGAAGATTTTGCTGATGTGTCAAAAATCGGACTGTATTCCGACGATGATATGTATCTTGCGGAATACAGCTTCAAAGACTTCGACGTTTCTATCAATAAAAATGCGCTGTATCTTATAGATAAAAGTTTCATCGAGGACGTTGAAGCAGCAAAAGCCGATATGATACAGCGTTCCAAGGAGCTTCTTGCCGAATGGCTTTCAAGAAATCCTATGCTGTACACAGACGGCAATTATTACAGCGTTACAGAAGAAAAACAGGCTTTGCTTAACAGCAACCTTGCAAGCTATGAGAGGGCAAAGGCTGCAGGAATCGACTATCCGCTGAAATGGAATTCCACGGGCGCGGAGTGTACCGAATGGGAATACTCAGAACTGCTTGCGCTTTCGCTGTCGATAGCGGCGTATGTTGCGCCTAAGGTAGCAATGCAGCAGGCAATAGAGCTTGAGATAAAGGCGGCGGAAACCATGGAGCAGCTGGACAAGGTGGTTATTAGCTATGAAGGGTAAGCTGTGCAAGTACGGTATTCTTGCTCTTATCGGCGGCATTATTTACGGTGCATTGGAGCTTATTTGCCGAGGATATACACATTGGACTATGGTTATTCTCGGCGGAATATGCTTTGTGGCGGTGGGGCTGCTTAACGAGGTCATTCCGTGGAAAATGCCGCTTGCAGTACAGATGCTTTGTGGCTGTATGATAATAACGGCGTTGGAGTTTGGCTGCGGTTGTATCGTTAATATATGGCTTGAGTGGGGCGTTTGGGATTATTCCGATGAATGGGGTAATCTCCTGGGGCAGATATGCCCTAAATTCTCGGTGTTGTGGTATTTTGTTTCATTGCCGGCGATATTGATTGATGATTGGCTGAGGTATTGGCTGTTCTTTGAGGACAGACCACATTATAGGATATTTTGAAAGGTGGGATAAATATGGCATATCTTATTCCGGATAGGATATACAATGCAAACGGCGTGACTATTAAGGAATATTTACTGACGAAGCACAATCCGAATAAAATTGCTTTGCCAAGCAAGCGTGTACTTCCTTTCGAAGGCTACACGGTACATAACACCGATGAAATCAAGGTAAGCCCTCAAACGACAATGGCAGAGCAGTACACAAGGGCAACCTACAACGGAAATATGGGGACGGTGCGTGTGCATTTTTACGTTGATGAAATCGAAGCATGGCAGAACTTGCCGCTTGAATGGCAGAGCTGGCACGCAGGACAGAAAGGCAAGGCAGAAGCCAACGGCTCGCACATCGGCAATCAGGCGACTATCTCGATTGAGGTCATTGGCAGCAGCGCAAAGGCAGAGGATAACGCTGCAAGGCTCATTGCGTGGCTCATGTCACAGCAGGGCGCAGGCGTAGATAAGCTGTACACACATAACTACTGGTGCAACGTCAGAAACGGCAAGAAAGACACGGTGGACGAGCTTAACAAGCTGCCTGACGGTTACAAAGGCTGTCCTGTGTACATACGTCCGCATTGGGATAAGTTCAAGGCGAAAGTTGCGGAGTATCTCAGAGAACTTACCGAAGAAAAAGCTGTGTACCGCATACAGGTCGGGGCGTTCCACAGCAAGGAAAACGCCGAAAAATATCTTGCAAATGTGAAAAAAGCATTTCCGGATGCTTATATTGTAAAAACGGAGGAATAATAAAATGGATGCAGTAACAGTAAAAAATGCGGTTCTCGGCTTTATTGCGGCTGCCGGAAGCGTAATAGCAAACGCTCTTGGCGGCTGGGACGCTGCACTAAAGGTTCTTGTTGCTATGATGGCAGCTGACTACCTTACAGGGGTGCTTGTGGCGCTTATCTGGCACCGTTCCAACAAGACAGATGACGGCACGCTTTCATCAAAGGCAGGGTTCAAGGGGCTTTGCAAGAAGGGCATGATAATACTTATCGTTTGGATAGCGGTGCTGCTTGACAATGCCATGGGTGCAGACTATGTGCGGACGGCGGTAATACTCTTTTTCATAGGAAACGAGGGTATTTCGCTGTTTGAGAATGCCGGACTTATGGGCGTTCCTTATCCTCAGTTCATTAAAAAGGCTTTGCAGGCTTTGAGGGATAAGGGCGATAATGGGGAAAGTGAATAAGGTATAAAAAACTCCCACTCTGAGGGTTCTCGGGGTGGGAGCGTTTTTGTATGTAAACAAAAATCCTCGCAAAATGCTTTCACACTTCACGAGGTATCCCGTTAAAAACGGTCTTTTGTGACAACCATACATCCTTTTACAATTAAAACGGTTTGTATGTGTCGGCTTTGGCTCCCCGAAGCCGATAGAATACAATCATCTTCGGGGTTCTCCAATGCTGAAAGTGGTATATCCTGCGACTTTCCTTCAGGATCCTTGAACACAACCGTCAGCTTATCGTCGTAAAGATAAATCTTTGATATCATTATATCAGCTATTGCCTTTTTGCCTTCCAGCGTGTTTATATCCATTTCAAGGACATCCTCTATCAGCTTCACAATCTGTTCGACCGACGGGACGTTGCCCTTTATAGCTGATGCGATACGCAGCTGCGATTCAACCTGCTCCTTCTGCTCCTGTAGCTGCTTGACCTTGTCGAACAGGATCTGATTTCCGCCTGTGTTCGCTATGGCGTTCACAACGTTCTCTGCCTGCTTGGTTACATCGGCAAGCTGTTTTTCAAGCACCTCGGTCGAGGTTTCTGTTGATGCTTCTTTGAGATACTTCTCGTGGATAATCTCCGCAAGTTGATTTTTGTCCATACTGCGAAAAACTCCCCACGCCGCTCTGCATACCTCGTCTTCGATGCGCTCTTTATTTTCGTTGCGCTTGGTACAGCCCGACTTTTTCTGTACACCGTTGCAACGGTAATAATAATGCTTGCTGCCTGAGCTGCTCGTTCCCGACAGACCGCTCATCGGCTCGCCACAATATCCGCAGAACAGCTTTCCCGAAAGATAATAGTCTGCTTTAGCAGCATTCTTTGCAGCTCTCTTGCGGTTTACTTTCAATTTCTCTCTTACTGCTTCAAAAATTTCATTCGGTATCATCTGCGGAATTCCTCCCTCTATCCGTATATCATTATATTGATATACACCTATGTACTTTTCATTGCTAAGCATTGCATAAAAACTCTTTGTGGTAAACTTCTTGCCCTTTGCCGTCCGATACCCTCGCGAATTAAGATGCTCCGCAATATCTGTGAGCCGTTCCCCTGCCGCATACATACTAAATACGGTTTCGGGGATGATCCTTGTATCTTCATCAATAGCAAGTTTCTTATCGACGACTTTATAACCCAGAGGAATATGCCCCGTGGACTGTGCTTTCAATGCCGACTGCCTCATTCCTCGGATAGTCTTTTCACGCAGATCTGCGCTGTAATATTCGTTAATTGCTTCGATGATATGCGTCATCATCTGACCGCTTGCATCGTCCCCGAAGCTCTCCATTACCGAGAGTATCTTCACACCGTTCCGGGCAAGTATCTGCCGGTTTATAGCGCTGTCAATGGTATTTCGTGCGAAGCGGTCAAGCTTCCACACAAGCACGTATTCCCATTCACGGCGTGTGCTGTCGGCAAGCATCTGCTGAAAGGACGGACGGTCGTCGTTCTTACCTGTCATTGCTCGGTCGATGTATTCGTGTATGATCGTTATTCCGTGTTGCTTGGCGTAGTTGTAGCAGTCGTAGAGCTGCCCTTCGATAGACTGCTCGGTCTGCTTGTCTGATGAATATCGAGCATAAATTACTGCTGTTTTCATAATTCCTCCTTGACATTTTAAGGAGGGCATGATATACTTAGCTTGGATTTGTGGGTATATCATACCCTTATTTCTCTCCCGTTCGGTGTTGCAGCAT
>CAMAIG010000116.1 GCA_945835085.1 uncultured Ruminococcus sp.
CTCTGTTGCTTATGGCATTGGGGATATGGGGCGATATGCTGCGAAGCTTTTTATATAGCTCTAAAAATGAATTCTACCCGACTAAAGTTACCGATAATGATATCGGCAAAAAATATCGGGTGCCTGTTATTGACGTTGTATTTGATACCGGACTTGATGATTTTTATTTTCAGGCTATGGCAGATCCCGATGTGAACGAGGATAATTACAAAGCCTTCTGGTTCGGTCTGGATATGGAAAATATCCCTTCAAAGAAAACCGACAGCTTTAAGTCTGATGCGGAAAACGGTGAAGAATGTTATCTCACGGGTGTCCTTTGCAGATATGATTCGCAGTCTGAGCAGAATATAAGGTCTGCCCTTGAAACCTGGGCAGGGAAATTTTTTGACGAGAACATGGAGTATTTCAAAGAATTTTTACCCGATGTCACAAGGGAGAAGCTTATTGAAAACGAGCTTAATAACTTTACATACTATTATTTTGAGGTCACCGATGTAATTATCCCTCAGCCATTAAACGGAACTCCCTTCATAGTTATCGGCGGGGCAATGCTTTTCCTTGCACTGATATTCGAGATCTGCTTTGTTTTTGGGCTGAAAAAAAGAAAGGTGATCCCTTCTGTATTTGCTGTTATTATCGTTATTTCGGGGACTGCCTCCTTAATTCTCCTTGACCATATCAGAACTGCTGCGTCAATAAAGAAAGTGGCTCCGGGGCTATATACCATGACAAATTACGAATGCACCAACACCCGTGGCATGATAGACGCAAATATGAAAAGCATAGACGATTTCGTGGACTGGGTGCTGAGGGAGCATTTCTTTGGTATCCCCTTTGAGGTGGACAGATCAAGCTTTGCCTGTGCGGCATTTGCGGCAAAGACTCCCGAAGGGGACCATTTGTTCGGCAGGAATTTTGATTACGACAGTACGGATTCGGTGCTTGTATATTCCCACCCGAAGGGGGCATATGCTTCTATCGGCGTGGCAGATATGGCGTTTGTGCAGGTCGGCGGCGAGGAGTCAATAAGTGCGGATTCACTCATTGGCAGGTCGCTGATGATAGTGCTTCCCTATGCAGTAATGGACGGGATAAACGAGAAGGGGCTTGGCGTAGGTATTCTGGAGCTTGTGACCGATGAGATACATCAGGATAAGGGCAAGCCCGATATGCTGATTTTCTCGGCACTGCGGGCACTTCTCGATAATTGTGCAACTGTGGAGGAAGCTATAGAATTTCTCCGTTCCTATGACGTTCATTCAGATCTGGGAAACGCATATCATATGTTTGTTACAGACAGATCGGGAGAATATGCCGTGATCGAATGGCTTGACGGAGAAATGATCGCAAACAGGATACCTGCCGTTACAAATACCGTTGTGACCCCGGGAGAGCATTTCGGCAGGGGACAGGCAGATGACCGTTTTGATAAGATAATGGACGCATTAAGCTCAGCCGACAGCTTTACCGCCGAGGAGGCTATGGATATCCTGGAGCTTGCAAAGCAGGAAAATCTTACCGAATGGTCCTGTGTATACGATCTTGATAAATTCAGCGTGGATATCTGTCTTGATGTTAATTACGATAATGTGTACAGCTTCAAAGGAAACGATTTTGAATAAGCTCGGATAATGAACGGAAACCAAAAGCCGCTCGGGTAAACTGCAATTCACACAGTTGTCCGAGCGGCTTACTTTGCCTTTACTTTTCGGTATAATGATATCTCATAAGCTTTTTGCCTGCCATAAGGCAGATGAGTGTGCCGCCGACGCCGATGATAAACATCATAAGCGCTGCACCCGAGCCTTTGCCAGTGCCGAATAATGCTGCAAGTATGGGGATAGTGAAAAACTGCATGGTATTGCGGCAGCTTGCTTATATATATCCTCATATGCGCCATCGCTGCTGTTGGGATAAAAGCTGTTTGCAAAAAGCAGCTCTGTTTATATTTTGTTTTTTAAAGCCCTGATAATATTTGAGATACAAAGCCTTGCATTTCCCAAAATAAAGTAGCAAAACAGAAAAAACGGCCCCAAAAGCCCCGAGCTTCTGAAAAAAGCCCCCTTCCATGCGGAATATCCCAGATCGGACAGCCATTCTCCGGGGTGCTTCCAATAGGGATAGTCCTCCTTGTGGGAGTTGATTTTTGTGTCCTTGACGTCCTCGTAATGAAGCTCTCCCAGCATTTCCATGTGACGCTCCTTCGGGAAATAGAACATTTTTTCAAAAGCCTTTTTTGATTGCTTTGGATCAATTTTTTTGCCGCCCTTTAAAGCTGTCCAGTCGGAAACAAATTTCCTTGCGCCGTTTTTGAGCCTGTCGGTGTGATCTCTGTCCTCGGCTCTGTCGTAAACGGGCAGTCCCTTTTCATAGGCTATCACCTGCTTTTCGTTGGAGCCTATGAGAGTTTCAAGAAAGGACACCTTTATTTCACAGGATATCTGTTCATAAATGTTTGAATAAAGACAGGCATAGCTTTTTTTTGAATGCTTTTTAATGCCGAAGGCAAGTTTTTTTCCAAGATACAATCCTCCCAGATCGGTGGAGGGGTCTATCATTTTTGCATATCCTTCGATCTCCGTCTGAGCCACGCCCACCCAGCCTGTGTCAACAACAGCTGCATTTCCGAAGCAGCCTTCCCTTTTCAGATATTCACAGATAGTATCGGGAGCGTTTCTTGCACTTGCAAGGGATTTTCTTGATACCCTGAGATAATGTACATCATCATTCTTATATAAAGATTTGTATATATCATAAATAAAATGCATATCCCTTGCAAGAAAAAACAGCCTGTCATATTTTTCCTGCTTATACTTATCATGTACCCACCGACAAAAGGACATCACCATAGGACCTATTATCTCATAGCCTATCCTTTCGGCAGGATCTTCAATGCTATGCAGACCATGATTTATAAAGGCTGCAAGCTCATAATCTGACCTGCCGTATTTTGTATATTCAAGGATATTTTCATGCCTGTTTATGTGCAGAGCGTTTATCCCTGCTTTTTCGGCACCCTTCACATCTGCTTCCATATTATCGCCGATATGAAGTACCTGTGAAGCCGAAAATCCATATTTTTCAAGAAATAATTCAAACAGTCTGCCCGAGCCTTTATTGCATCCATATTCCGAGGATACCATAACGGGAATATCATAGCCTGCATTTTTCAGCAAAGCGGAAATGGTTTCATTGTCATGGTACATATCCGAAATGGCAAATATCTGCTTGCCCTGCTCCTTCAGACGGGCATAAGCGGAATGAATATCGGGGTTTGCTCTGCATATTCTTTTTTCAAATTCAATTTCTCTTTTGCAGGAGAAGATGCAGAATTTTCCGATATCATCAAGGGAAACCTCCTGCCCTTTTTTTCTGTGTCGGGCAATGATCTCGGCAGCGGAGCGGAAATATCTGCCTATGGCACCATAACAGAAACGGTAAACATCAACGGGCTTCATCACGTCCCTGATAATGAGCGTGTCAAACACATCAAATGTGATAACATCATATTTTTCTGCCGCATTAAGTATTCTGTCCTTATCGCTCATTTTCTCACCTCGCCGCCTATGATCGGTGTAAATATTATATCATATCCCCTGTGTTATGTCAAATTCGGCAGCTCGGGGCTTGCCTCGGAAAGCAATTCCGACTGTAAAAAGCAGTATTGTACCCTGCTGATTATTGTGATTTTACAAAAAAATCACATATTTCTATGGCGAAATTGTTGATTTTTTGTCAAGAGTATGATATACTGAGCTAAAGTATACTATGCTATGAAAGGGGGCAGTCTTTTTGGAAAGGAAGAATATAGGAGTTATCCTTGCTCATTCCGTTATGGAATATCACGGAAATCTCCTTAATGGAATAATTTCTCAGGCAAAGAGCCTGGGGTATAATGCTCTTGTATTCTCTTTGTTCTCGCTGTCGGACGAATTATCGCCTCACCAGCTGGGGGAGGAAAACATATACCGGCTCATTAATTTTGAAAAGCTTGACGGCATCGTTCTTGTGGACGTGTCGTTCTGGGCGGCAGATATGCGCCGCCGTGTGGTGGAGTTTATCAAAAAGAACTTCCATGGTCCCGTTATCTGCCCCAATTCCAGCAATCCCTTTGATTTTCACAATGAATGTATTGAAGAGATGAAGACCTTTTCGGTAATGACGGAGCATCTCATTACCGATCACGGAATGAAAAAGATATACTGCCTTACAGGCTTCAAGGATAATCCCCTTGCCGAGCAAAGGCTTGCTTCATACCGCTATGCAATGGAAAAACATGGTCTTGAGGTGAAGGATTCATATATTTTCTACGGTGATTTCTGGGAGAATTCCGCAAAGCAGCTTGCTGCGGATATCGCCGAAGGAAGGGTGGAGCGCCCCGAAGCAATTGTGTGCGGAAATGATTCCATGGCGCTGAGCCTTACCAATTCCCTTATCGAAAAGGGGATAATCGTCCCCGATGATATTGCCGTTACGGGATATGACGCAGTGTCCGAGGCTTATGAGAATATCCCGTCCATTATGACCTACAAGGTGTCATATGCGACTCTCGGGGCAAAATGCGTCTGTGAGCTTCACCGCATACTTACAGGCGAGAAGGCAGAGCAGATATTTACAAGCGAAGGAAATATCGTTGTGGGAGAAAGCTGCGGCTGCAAGAAGAACATGGCGGCTGCCAAGGAATTCAGCAAGATGATCTCCGACAAGAGAAACCGTGAGGAGCTTATCCATTCCAGCGGAATGATCGAAAGGCTCACTGTGGCAAAGGATCTTGAACAGTGCCTTATCTATATTTCGGAGCATCTTTATCTGCTCCCCACCATAAGCGGACTGGCAATATGCTTTGACGATAAATGGAACACATTCAGCGAAACCGACAGCGAATATACCTCCTGCGGTTATTCCGAGAATGTGCATATGCGGCTGTATTATAATATGCAGCGTTCCGATCTGTATGATGATGAATTCCCGTCAGCCGAAATGGTGCCTCCTGTCATGAGGGAGGAGGAGCCGTACTGCGTATATTTTGTGCCTATGCATTTCGGTGACCGCTGCTTCGGATATATTGCGATAAAGTATAATTCCGATTCCGAGAGCCATGACAAGGTGCTTCGAACATGGGTAAAGAGCATCAACACAGCCCTTGAATATCTTCGTGTCAAGGACAGATTCAATATCATCAACAAAAGGCTCTATATCGGCTCTATCCGTGATGCGCTTACGGGTATTTACAATCGTCAGGGCTATAAGCAGTTCTCTAAGGAGATATTTGCAAAGGCAAAGGAAAAGCACAAAAAGCTTCTGATAATAGTTGTTGACCTTGACAGGCTCAAATATATCAATGACACCTTCGGACATACCGAGGGCGACAATGCTATTACCGTTGTGGCTCAGGCTTTGCAGTCAAGCAGCGGAAACAGCGAAAAATGTGCCCGCACAGGCGGCGATGAGTTCGTTATAATCGGTTACTACGACTACGCCGATGAGGCTCCCGAATTTTACAGGCAGAGGATAGAAGGATATCTTGCACGATACAATGCAATATCCCTCAAGGATTACTCTGTTGAAGCCAGCATCGGAAGCTTCTGCGGATATGCCGATGATTTCAGCAGCGTTGATGAATGCTATGCCATTGCCGATAAGCTCATGTATCAGAGCAAAACAGAGCGCAGGAAAAGAAGAACAGATTAATATAAAAAAATGACTTCGTTAAGGGGAGCCCCCTTTGCCATTTCGTTAGTTAGTTTGCGAAATGAACAAAGTTT
>CAMAIG010000117.1 GCA_945835085.1 uncultured Ruminococcus sp.
CAATCAATCAAGATAATTTCCTTACATCACTATTTAATTCATTTGTTGTTGCTTCATTCTCAACAATGATAGGTGTTTTTATTTCATCACTTGCTGGATACGCTTATGAAACATATAGAAGTAAAACATCTGAGATTATGTTTTCAGCTACGGTTTTTTCTATTTATATCCCCACAGCATCTATAATTGTTCCAATTTTTCTGATAGTTAGATTCTTAAATCTAATGAATACATACTTTGCAGTTATAATAACTTCTCTTAATATTCCATTTTTAGTATTCTTATTCAGGCAAAATGCAAAGGGATTTCAGAAGGAGATAATCAATTCTGCACGAATTGATGGTGCTAATGAAATTAAAATATTTTTTAAGTTATTCGTTCCATATATGAAGCCTGTTTATTTATCTGCGATCATGTTTTCTTTTTTTGATGCTTGGAATTCTGTTATGATACCAGTAATAATCATTCAATCACCAAGCAAGCTCACTAATTCAATCTTCCTAAATTCAATTGGTAATATATGGTTTAGCGACTATGCAGTATTAATGATTTCTTTGCTTATCTCCACACTTCCAATGTTTATAATATTTACGATTTTCCGAAAGTATCTAAATACGAGCATATTTTAATATACACAAACCTCACAGCACTCTCTCAAAGCGTTTACAAGCGTTTTGAGGGGGGGCTTTTTTTGGCGGTTAAGTTTTACGCTCCGCAAGGGTGGACGGTGCTGTGTGGCATTTCCGTTCGTCTGAGGGGCAAAGTCAAGCCGAGGTCGGTGCGGTGATGCCGTTTCGGATTTCATACTCACGCACACGGCGGTAAAAGGTATTTGCCGACATATCCATTCTCCGCATAAAGTCACGCCCCGTGATGTGCTTGGCTCTCCATTCCCCATAGAGCTGCCCAAACCTCGTCCAGTCGGTGGAGATATGTTTCCGTCCCGTGTACTTGCCCTGTGCCTTAGCAATCTCAATGCCCTCACGCTGTCGCTGTCTGATCTGCTCACGCTCCAACTGAGAGAGGGCTGCGAACACGGTGAGCATAAATTTCCCCGTAGGCGTGTCGGTGTCGATGTTCTCTTTATTGCTGATAAGAGTAACTCCCTTGTCGGTGAGGGTGTCGATGATGTTCAGCAAATCCCTCGTTGTCCGTCCTAAACGGCTGATACTCTCCACATAGAGAGTATCTCCCTCACGCACATAGTCAAGCATAGCCCTGAGCTGAGGGCGGTCTGCGTTAGCTCCTGACAGCCTTTCAGAGAAGATACGGTCAACCTGATAGTCGCACATGATCTCCTGCTGACGGGCGGTTTCTTGATGCTCCGTAGAAACACGGATATAACCTATCTTTCCCATAGTATTGTCCTTTCTTTATTCAAGGGTGTCTTTCTTTTTCTGCTGAGTGCGTTTTCTCTCTCGGTACTGCCTGTCACGCTCCTGCTGTTCTTTGCTTTGGAGATAGTTACGCACCTGTCGGGTGTACTGCGATGCCGCATTCTGCCGTCTGATAAAAGCATTATGTTCAGGCACAAGGGCATTGTACTTGCTTTTCAGCTCGATGAGTCTTTGCTCCAGCTCGCTCCGCTTGGGTGCTTTACCGTCTACAAGATAGTGCTTGATATGCTCCTTGATGTACTCGTCGGCTTCTTCATAATCCTCAATGGCGACAGCATTTTTCTTGCGGAAACTCTTTTGTGTAAATGCTGAACGGTTCTGATACTCCTTGTACTTGGCAGAATTATCGGAACGCTGTTTCATCATTGCAAGCAGTTTCTCAATACCCTTGATTTTCGTGTTGAGTTTGGCAAGCTCGCCCGTATGGTCATCGGGGTGCTGAAAATTCCATAAAAAGCTCCTGAGATCGTCAAGCGATGTGATACCCCCAGCTTCAAGGTCGGCAATCATCTTGTCGCTGTCACGCATACCTCGGATAGCTGCCCACACATCTTCTTTCTTTTCAGGTGCTTTACTTTCGGTCGGCTTGGGTGAAGGAGTGATCTCGGCTGACCTCTTGTCAAGAAGTGCAAGAAATTCCTCGTCTGTAAGTCCCTTGCTCTTGGTTGGCTCTGTGGGTGTGGCTGTTGGCTTGGTCGGTGCGGTAACTGTCGGCTCGGTCTTGGGTGTGACCGTAGGCTTGGGCGGTGCAACAGCTTTTTCAGGTTTTTTCTTTTCAGATAGCCTTTTCATAACAGACTTCGCTTTCTGTATCTGCTCTATCTGTTCGGCTATGCGTTCGGCGGTGTAGTCCTCGCCCAGAGTGTCGGCTCTTGTAAACTTCTGCTGTCCTTCGCCCGAAAGTCTGAATTTCAGCTTGACTTTATTGCTCGGCTTGTAAACATATTCAATACCGCTGGCGGTGCAGTTTTGGAGAAAATCTGCAAAATCTTTGCTGTAAAATGCAACCTCGGCAATCTTGGCTCGGAGCTTATCTTTCCACGATTTACCTTGTATCTGCATATCTCGCTCAAAGTGGGATACGCCCTTGCCTTTCGGCTCGATTACGGATATGCCGTGTTCCTTGCATAGCTCGTCTGAAATTGCCCGTAGCTGCGTCCACGCCCTTTCGCTGACCTTACCCTGATTTCTTTCATAAGTAAAGCTAAGTCCGTTATAGAGATTTGTATTATTGAAAATGATGTGACAATGGGTGTGGGACTTGTCTGTATGAACGGCAAGTACATATTGATAATTGCCTTGTAAAAAACGGTCACACAATTCTTCTCCGATCTGCAAGGCTTGTTCGGGTGTGACTTCATCGGGGGCAAAGCTCTGAATTATGTGATGTGCGAGGATTTGTGTTCGCCCCGTGCCTTGCTCTCGGACTGCTCGGAAGTCGGCGGCAGCACCTCGGCTGTCGGCTCGGCAAGCATAAGACTGGACATATAAACCGTCGAAGGTCTTATCTCCGTCTGTAATATAGCGGAGTGCCGCCCCGTCTGTTGCTTTGATTGAATGGATAGAAGTGTATGCCAAATTTCATTAACCCCTCTCTTTATCTCGCTAATATCTTCGGCATAGATGTGACCTGTGCTGTGAAGTCTGATAAGTATTTGGTTGATGTTGCTCCCGATACGTTTCATAAGGCGGTTACACTCCGATATATCAGAGGTATCGGGTACAAGGTCAACCCTCGCCCTGACACAATCACGGATATACTCCGTCTTGTTCTTGTAACCGTACTGCTCACACTTGGAAAGAATATCCTGCATTTCCGATTCAGTAAAGCGTACATTAAGGGTGTATGACTTCTTCTCACGCTTTCGTTTGAGGTACTTGCGTTCGCCCTCGGTGAGTTGGCTCTCGTCCTTGTGTGCGAGGGTATCATCAAGCTCGGCAGCAACCTCTTTGTCCAGAGCATTATTGATAGCTCCCTCGTAGGTCATGCCCTCAAATTCCATAGTCTTTTGCTTGGGCGGTCTGCCCCTCTTGCGTTTGGTGTTTTCCATAGTGGTACTCCTTTCTTTTACTCAATCGGCGTTAGCCGATTTTTCTTTGTCTGCTCCGCAGACTTCGGGGCTTGGGGTGTCCCCAACAAGCATTGGTGTTTTTCGTCCGCTGTGCGGCGCAAAACACTATGCTTGTTATTTTTGTTGCGCTGTCGCACATATTTTTCGCCTGAGCTTTTCCCTCTGCTCAGGCTTTCGCTGTTCTATCAGCGAATTGGAGCTATGCGACTTGTCTTTGCTCCGCCGTATCTCTCGGCAGTCATTCCTCGCTCACGCTCCGCCGTGATGCCCTCAATATCATCACTACCAATATTCTAAACGAAGTCGGCGCAGTATCAGCGCAGTCTGGGCGGCAGTCTTATGAAAAATATCCTCTACTATACAACCGAGGATTTTGAGGTTTGTCGCAAGAAAAATCGAAAAGTTTACAGTTTGTTCATCACAGTTCTCCCTTGTGCATAAATTCAACAGCAGATTTTTATTCATATCGCAAAGAGGTCGGGCTGTTCTCGGTCATACCCTCACGGCAGAAATCTTCGTTGAGGTCGGGAGCAATGTAGTGATATGCTCGGTCTGCATTTTGAAATTTCCCATAACAATTTGTCGAACGGAGAAACGCTAATGGGACACAAAGTTTGAGCGCAATACCAATAGACAAACGGCGGTGCTGTGCGCTATAATATTATCGTGGGGTTAATTCAAATCCTGCGATACCAAACAGAAACGAGGTGATGTGAATGAGTAAAAAGTCTAAGGCTGAGGTCGCTGACGAGCCTGCTGTTATCATCACGGACGCTGTGCTTGCCAAAAACAATAAGAAACTGACAGACCTTGAACAGTCTATCAAGGCAGCTCTTGAACGTAAGCAGAAGATCATCACGGACTGCAAGCTGTACACCTACGGACAGCTCTCGGAGCTTTACGGCGGTGCAGAGGGGCAGGCACTTCTCGATGCTGTTACTGCGGAGCATACGCTTATCGGCAAGCTGACCGCAAGCGGAATGAGCTATGCTGATATTGAGGGGCTTGTGGATAGTCCTGCGGGGAGTGTGTCGGGTGATGATAGCTCTGACGATGATGAAACTGTCGGACAGACTTCCTTATTTGGGTACAACTCCTATTCGGGGTAACATATATCCGACAACAAAACGATAGCTGTAAACGGGACGGCACTTGCCGTTCCGCACAGCTATAAACAAACAACACAAAGAGGGGCAGATAGAGAAAGCGATCCCCTCGCTCTAAAGCATAGAGATAGACAAGCTAAAGGAGTAACAAGCTATGAAAAACAGAACAATGCAGGAGATGAACGAGCAGTATAAGGACTGTCCCGTTCAGGTCAACACCTATGAGGTGGACGGACGCACATACATTGTGCATAGTCACTTCATTGGTGAGCGTGACATCAATGATGTGATGTTTCAGTATGCGGAGAATAAGGCGATGAGCGAAATGCTCGGTCTTGTTCCGAAGGCTGTTACAGCGTAAAATTTTTTCCCAAAACCTATTGCCTTATTCCATAAGGTGCGCTATAATAGTCTTATGGAATAAGGTCGCTTTGGGAGGAAAGGAGTTATTGATGTTACCAAAGCAGACCGAATATAAAGTTGGGATGTATATGCGCCTTTCAAAAGATGATGAAAGAAGCGGTGAATCCCTTTCGATAGAAAACCAGAGAAAGATACTCACGGATTATATTACACAGCAGGGTTGGACGCTCTATGACGAGTATGTGGATGACGGCATCAGCGGAACTACATTCGAGAGACCTGGTGTGCAGCGTTTACTTGACGATGCCAAGACGGGAAGAATAAACCTGATACTCTGTAAGGATTTAAGCAGATTTGGTCGTAACTATATCCAAGTAGGACAGTACACAGATTACATATTCCCAATGTATAACATTCGCTTCATCGCTCTCACGGACAACGTGGATACTGCAAATTCCGCAAGTTCGGGAATGGACATGATGCCGATAATGAATGTCTTTAACGAGTGGCACAGTGCCAACACGTCCAAGAAAATCAGGGCGGTTGTTGAGTCGGGAGCAAAGTCAGGCAAGTATAGGACGACATTTGCTTCGTATGGATATTTCAAGGGCGATGATGAAAAGCGTACACCTGTGATCGATCCCGTTGCCGCTGCTGTAGTCCGCCGTATCTTTGAAATGAGGGCGGCAGGATATAACATGAAGCGTATTGCCAAAGTGCTGAATGATGAGGGTGTCCTCACTCCCGATGATTACAGATACAGCTTGCTGAACAAAGAAACGCCACATTA
>CAMAIG010000118.1 GCA_945835085.1 uncultured Ruminococcus sp.
ACAAAATTAATTGCTTTTTGTCAAAATATATGGTATACTGCTTATAATGATATTTTATATTCGTTTTACCACTGCATTAAAAGGAGGAGTGAATTATGAAGGAAATGAAAAAACGGCTTACCATAGGATTTCTTATTCATCACCTTGATAATGACTACTCAAAGGCAATTCTTGCAGGCGCTTCCGCTGCGGCAAGAGAGCTTGACGTTAATCTTGCCATTTTTCCGGGACGTTCTCTGAACAGTCAGCTCGATGACAGGAAATTTACTGCCTATGAATACCAGAATAATGTTATATACAGCTATGTAAACAGCAGTACCCTTGACGCTGCCGTTATTTCTGCGGGAACTCTCGGCTCCTTCGTTTCAAAGGAGGAGTTCAAGGAATTTGTGGATTCCTTCGGGGAGCTCCCCATTATCACAACGGAAAACAAGATAGAAGGCTACCCCTGCATAAGGCTCTCGGGCAGCGGCATTAAGGAGATTATTTCCCATCTCGTAAAGCGCCATGGCAAAAAGCACATCGCTTTTGTCAGCGGTCCTAAGACCAATGCCGACGCTGTGGAAAGGCTTAAATTTTATATTGAGGCGCTGGAGGAAAACGGTCTGGAGTATGACCCCGAATATGTTGCATACGGAAAGTTTTCTGAATACTGCGTGGACATTGTGGGAAACCTTATTGACAAGCACAAGGGAGAGCTTGACGCTATCTGCTTTGCTAACGATATGATGTGCAAGGGCGGCTACAAGGCTATCGAAAGGCGTGGTCTGCGCGTTGGAAAGGATATTGCCGTTACGGGCTATGACGATTCGGAGATAGCCGTTACTCTGAAGCCCATGCTCACCACCGTAAAGGCAGATGCGGCTGCACTTGGCAGCAGAGCTGTGAGAGAAGCGGTGAAAATGGCTCTCGGTGAGTTCGACGGCGTCGATATCAGCCTTGATTCATCGCCCATTTATCGTGCCTCCTGCGGCTGCAAAATGCATTCGGGAGATATGATACAGGAAGGCAGCGTTATTTTTGACAATACCGAGGAAACCGCCGACAATATTCTGAGAGAGCAGATCCCGCGCTATGACGAGGCTTTGGTGAAGTATGAAAAGGTTGCGGCGCTTCGGAAATTTACGATCGATTTTCTGAATTATTCCTCAGAGCATACAAATTCTGCGGATTTCGAGCGTGACATGAAGGCTGTTTTTTCGGGGCTTGCCGATACCGAGCTTCTTAAAATAGTCCGTCCCGAAAAGCTGATGCGTATACTCAAAAATATCAGAGTTGCTTCAAATGCCATTTCATCAGGCTTCGATTCGGCGGAGGCTGTAATAGCCGACTGCTTTGAAACCACCTGCGAGCATATTATAAACATGCATTATGCCATGCTTGATGATATTACCTTCACCAATTTCCTTATCGGAAATATCACCAAGGATATGACTGCCTGCGGCGGAGATGAGAAAAAATGCTTTTTCTCCATTGTAAATAATCTTTACAGGGCACATATAGACAGCAGCTATATCTTTACCTATGAAACCCCCATAACCCACACAAAGATAGAAAAATGGCAGAAGCCCGATACCCTGATGCTCCGTGCGTATCACGACGGGGACAAGCTCGAAACGGTAAACGAGGAAGAAAGCAGGATATCCTCAGATAAGCTCCTGCGAAACGATTATACCTCCGAGGAACGCTGCCGTATAATGACCGTTTCTCCCCTTTTCATGAACGAGGAGCAGTTCGGTCTGATAGTCTGCGAGCTGGAAAACGAGTATTTCCCGTATATTTACTCAATTACCCCACAGATATGCACCGCCATCAAGCTCACAAATCTTGTGGGTCAGCTTGAAAGCTCCCTTGACGCCGCCGAAAGCAGAAACAGTATGCTGAACCGTATGTCAATGTGCGACGAGCTTACGGGAATAAGCAACCGCCGTGGCTTCTACATTTCTGCCAACAGGATACTTAAAGCCCCCGAAAATGAGGGCAGAAAGGCTGTGCTTATTTTTGCAGACCTTGATAACCTCAAGACCATCAACGACACCTTCGGTCATGACGACGGCGATTATGCAATTATAAGCGCATCAAGCTTTCTCAAAAACAGTCTGAGAGTAAGCGACGTTGTTGCAAGGATAGGCGGAGATGAATTTGCTGCCTTTGCCATAGGCGGAGATATGGAAATGATGTCCTCCCTCCCCTCACGAATAAAGAATATCGCAAAGCTCCACAATATGCGCAGCAACAAGCCCTATAACGTTACCATCAGCATAGGAATGTGCGAGATAACCTGCGCTCCCGACAGGAATATCCAGCAGTTTATGGATAACGCCGACGCTGCCCTTTATGCAGACAAGAAGAAAAAGAACAGGAATATCTTCAAGGAAGGTCAGGAGCCGCCCAACCAACAATAAGCCCTGAATGCTGTGCTTTTGTGATGATTCTGAAAAATTCGTTTTTTCTATTGTAATTTTAAATATTATGTGCTATAATATATATCGTAGGTGAAGCTATGCTCAGCGTGTCGCTGAAGCCAACTCGTTAGGTAAACAGCAGTAATTTCTATGTTTTGTGGCTCGGTAACCTTAGTGTTGAAGCCATTTATCTATAGAATAAATGCTTGCTCTTTATTTAATGTGGTCTTTTTCGACAGATAGAGTTCTGCTTCTTGAAGCACAGCTTTTTGAAGCGTTGCTTCGGATAAATGATTTAAAAAGGAGCGTTTTATATTATGAAGACTTTAGGTGTTGCACTGCTCACAATGCTCGCTGCCGCTGCAGGCGCTGCTGCCGCTGTTTACTGCGTAAAGAAGCGTGAGGAGCTTGAAGAGTATGATTACAGCTTTGACGATGATGATGAGATCTATTTCGACGATGATGACTGCTGCTGTGAAAGCTGCAGCGGATGTTCCTCTGACAGCACAGATGATGTAAGCGATATTGAGGAGCTTGAGGCTCTCGACGGTGCTGATGATGCCGATGTTGCTGCTGCCTCCTCCGAGAAGGCTGACGAAAAGGACGAGTTCTGATATTGCTCTCCACCAAAACATTAAAGGGCTAATGCATAGAGGCAGAATGCTTATATGCAGCAGCCCTTTTTTATTAAGGCACTCATTTAAGGAAGTGATAAAATGGCAGAAGCCAAAACAAATGCAATGCGTATCCTTGACAAGGCAGGGATAAAATATAATATGCATACATATCCCCACGGAAAGGACGCTGTTGACGGGGCAGAGGTGGCAAGGCTCACAGGTCAGGACCCCGAGAAGGTTTACAAGACCCTTGTTACAAGAGGAGCTTCAAACCCCTCAAAAAGCTATTACGTTTTTGTGATACCCGTTGAAAAGGAGCTTGATCTCAAAAAAGCTGCAAAATCCGTTGGGGAAAAATCCGTGGAAATGATCCATGTTAAGGAGATAAACGGGATAACGGGCTATATCCGCGGCGGCTGCTCTCCCGTGGGAATGAAAAAGCAGTTTCGGACAACATTTTATGAGGCTGTGAACGATCTCGATACGGTGATATTCAGCGGCGGAAGGATAGGACTTCAGATAGAAGCCGCTCCCGACGATATTATTAAGCTTATCGGCGCTCAGACAGCGGATATCTGCACTCAGTAAAAAAGGAGATGACGGCATGGCATTTGTAAATCTTCATGTCCACAGTGAATACAGTCTGCTTGACGGTGCCTGCCGCATAAAGGATATGGTGACCCGTGCAAAGGAATGCGGTCAGACTGCACTGGCACTTACAGACCACGGAAATATGTTCGGGGCTGTGGACTTCTACAACGAGTGCAAGGCTCAGGGAATAAAGCCTATTATCGGCTGTGAGGTCTATGTTGCACCACGCACACGTTTTGACAAGGTCTACGGTGCGGATTCCCACCCATATCACCTTATTCTCCTGTGCAAGGACAATACGGGCTACAAAAATCTTATCAAAATGGTTTCCCTGGGCTATACGGAGGGCTTTTACGGCAAGCCGAGGATAGACAGGGAGCTTTTAAAAAAGCATTCAGAGGGGCTTATATGCCTGTCGGGCTGTATTGCGGGAGAAGTGGCAAGAAAGATATCCTCCGGGGACTATGAGGGTGCAAAGGAAACTGCACTCCTTTACGAAGGCATTTTCGGCAGGGGGAATTATTACCTTGAGGTGCAGAACCATAAGATACCCGATGATACTGCCGTGCTTTCGGCACTTTTCAGGCTGTCCGATGAAACGGGCATTCCCCTTGCCGCAACAAACGACGCCCATTATATCCGCAGAGAGGACGCAAAGCTCCAGCGCATTCTCCTTGCCATTCAGACAAACACTGCCGTTGCCGAGGAGATACCCATCGCATTTCCCAACGATGAGTTCTATATCAAGGACGAGGCTGAAATGAGAGAGCTTTTCCGAGGCAGGCAGGAAGCTATTGACAACACTGCCGCAATTGCGGATAAATGCTCCTTTGAAATGGAATTCGGCGTGCTGAAGCTTCCCCGCTTCGATCTGTCGGAAGCACAGAAAAAACGCTTCGGAGAGAAAAATCCCGATTTCCTTGCAAATATGTGCAGGTACGGGCTTAAGAAGCGATACGGCGAAAATATCACTCCCGAGCTTACGGAAAGGCTCGAATATGAGCTTGATGTGATAATAAGAATGGGCTACACGGATTATTATCTCATAGTCTGGGATTTCGTGGCATATGCAAAGAAAAACGATATTCCCGTTGGTCCCGGAAGAGGCTCTGGTGCAGGCTCACTTGCCGCATACTGCATAGGCATCACGGATATCGACCCTATGAAATATAACCTTCTGTTTGAGAGGTTTTTAAATCCCGAAAGAGTTTCCATGCCCGACTTTGACATTGATTTCTGCTATGAACGCCGTCAGGAGGTCATAGATTACGTTGTAAGGCGTTATGGTCAGGACAGAGTCGCTCAGATAGTCACCTTCGGCACAATGGCGGCAAGGGCTGCGGTGAGAGATGTTGCAAGGGTGCTGGGAATGCCCTATGCACTCGGCGATACGGTTTCAAAGCTTATTCCCCAGACACTTCACATGACTCTGAAGCAGGCGCTGGAGGAATCTCCGGAGCTTAAGCAGCTTTACGATACGGACATTCAGGTGCATGAGCTTATTGACACCGCCCTATGCGTTGAGGGAATGCCCCGAAACACCTCTACCCATGCGGCAGGAGTAGTTATCTGCGACGCTCCCGTAAGCGATTACGTCCCCCTTGTATGCCGTGACAACACCACTGCAACTCAGTATACCATGACAGCACTTGAAAGCGTGGGACTGCTGAAAATGGATTTTCTCGGTCTTAGAAACCTTACCATAATCCATGACTGCGAAAAGGCTGTTCGGAAAAAAATCCCCGGGTTCTCTGCGGATAATATCCCCTATGACGATCCCGAAACCTTCGAGATGCTGTCCTCGGGAGATACAATGGGCGTTTTTCAGTTTGAAAGCGGAGGCATGACTCAGCTTCTCACAAAGCTGAAGCCACGTTCAATTGAGGACCTTACCGCTGCCCTTTCCCTTTACCGCCCGGGACCTATGGACTCTATCCCAAAGTATATCGAAAACAGAGAGCATCCCGAAAGGATACGTTATGCTCACCCGATACTTGAGGATATCCTTAAAGTCACATGGGGCTGCATAGTTTATCAGGAGCAGGTAATGGAGATATGCCGCAAAATGGCAGGCTACAGCTACGGCAGAGCCGACCTTGTAAGGCGAGCAAT
>CAMAIG010000119.1 GCA_945835085.1 uncultured Ruminococcus sp.
AGGGTCGGAAATAAACATGGGACGCTTGTTTGTGTCCTTAATGTTTGCAATGCTGCCCCATATGGTCTTGGAGCTTGCATAAATTACCCTGTTATAGCCGCTTGCAATGTTTGCAAATGCCGCCGTAAAGTTGCCGTAATCAATGCTGCCGCCCTTGGAATATGTGATTACCTGAGGTGTGCCGCTTTCTGCTTCGAGGGCGGTAACAATGCCCTTAGGCTGAGGCTTCCAGCTGTCACTTGTGCCGGGTTTACCCTTGCCGAGCACCTCTGCCTTTGCCATAGCCGCACCGATCTTGCGGCCAATGAGATCTACGATATATGTCATAAAGTCCTCAATAGCCATCTTTTTAAGGCTCCAGGATACGGGGATGCACTTTGCAAGCTCACAGCCTGTAAGAGTAAGCGTTGCAAATCCAACCTTGCCGTCACTCATGCTGTCAGCCTCAGTAAGCCACTCCGCATCGGTTGCATTGCCGTCCTCTTTGATGAGTTTAAGGTCTGCATTGATAAATGTACGCTGTACATCGCCGTAAACTGCGTGCTGACTTGCAGCAACAGTCCAGATACGGCGCTCCTCCTGTACAGGTATGATCATAGCGTTGTCCTTTGCCGTGTTTGCCGCATTTATGGGGCGGTTTATCTCTGCAAGTACCGTGCTCTCGTCACTTGTCAGGTCAATGCCCATAAGGGACTTGGCAAAAGCCGTGCGGTAAATTGCGTCCTTGTCAACAGGCTTTGCCGCAGCTGTTACTGCATTAGCTATAACACCTGCCTCAAGACCTGCACCGACAGTCGGAGCTGCGTTCATAGCCTGCAGATTTGCCCTTGCCGTACATTCCGCCTCGTATCTTGCATCAAGAGCGGTTATCTCGCCCATAATACCCTCTGCGCCCTCTGTGTCTCCGGCGTTTATCATGCCCTCAGCCTGTGCATAAAGTTCGTTTCTTCTTGCTGTGTACTCTTCTCTGGTCATGTTCTTATACCTCCGTTTTTAAAATTCAAAAGTTTAAGTTTTGCTTTTGCTTTTTTGAGATTATCATTATCACCGCTGTTTGCGGCATTATCTCCGGTTTTTAAAATATCCTGCATTTCTCTGCACTTGTCAATCACCTGTTTTGGCAAAAGTCCGCTGCCGCTCTGAGCCGCCGCAAGTGACGGCGCTGTCAGCTTGCTTTCATCGTCAAACATAATGCCGTCAACAAGTCCAAACTCCAAAGCCTCCTGCGGAGTGAAATACGTCTCATGCCCCATTTTATCAAGTATCTCCTCCTCAGAGCGCCCCGTTTTAAGGCGGTAAGCGTTTGCTATTGCCCTGTCGGTAACGTCAAGCAGCTCTGCAAAGTGCATATGCTCAGATTTGTCACCGCTGCCGCCGCAGGAAGCGTTATGTATCATAATTTGTGCAGTGGGTGATATTTCGCAATGCCCTGCGCAGGCGATAACAGACGCCGCCGAAGCCGCTATACCGGTGATATGTATCTTTACAGCACCCTTGCTGTATGCCTTTAGCCTGGTGTATATCTGAGAGCCGTCATATACAGAGCCGCCGCCGCTGTTGATCCATACGTCCACCTGCTCCCCTGCAGGTGCCTTGTCAAGCAGCCTCTCTACATCATTCGGACATACAGCCTGCAAGCCGTACCAGTCATATACCCATTTGTCATCATTGGGCACGATAACGCCATTGATATTTACATCCATTGTTTACCCCTCCTTGCTGTTTTTATCCGCCGCAGCTCCGTCCGTTTCTTCCGTAGTCCTTGTATCAAGACGCCTTATAGGCTTGTCACCGCCCTCAACGGGAGCCATGTTAAAGACCGCTCTCCACTCGTTTGGAGTAAGCGCCCCTCTGTCAACCATCTGCATTAGATTTAACTTTGTGCTTATGCTTGCGCAGGCAAGGTTTGCCGCTTCAAAATATATCTTGTTGCCGAAGGCTCTTGCTCTTCGTGTAAACAAGCGTAAGCTCCATTGCTCTGACATCTGTATAGCATAAGGCTCTATCTCCGTTTCATAGTAGCTGTTCCATTCATCCTCGGTATAAAGAGCCTGTACAATTTTGCTGTTAGTGCCAAGCAGTGAGTAAATGCGCTGTACCACCCTGTCAGTCTGCGCCGCATTTGGTACATAGTCCTTAGGCTCGATGCGGTCAATGTCCGCCTTAGCGTCCACCGCCGCCACACCTACGGAGTCGTTGTCAAGGGTCAGATAATTGTCCGCAAACTCCTTTGCGTTTGCCTTAAGATCCTCCTTGCGCAGGCTGACCTTGTATTTAAGCAGCCATTGTACTATGGCACTGTTTTTTATAGCCTTTACAATGCCCTGATCTGCCGTGTTTACGACCTCCATAAGCGGAGCAAGTGCCGCCGCAGGCGATTCCCCGAAAATATCATTGTCGGCATAACACTCTCTGATATGTATTATCTGAGAGTACGGAAAAACTCCGCTCTTGCCGTTGCGGTATGTAAACTTGATATAAAGCCGCCCCGATTCATCAAACTTTGCCTCTGCGATAGCCGCAGGAACGGGGTATATTTCCTTGGGATAGCCTTCATCATCGTATATGACAACGGCAAATGCGTTTCCGTTAAGCATAACTTGATTTGCCAGCTTTTCCTGGAGCATCTGCCCCGTCATATACGGGTTAGGCTCTTTGAGCAAAAATTTTATATACGGCTCGGGGTCGACCTTTATATCCGTCGTACCGTCAGGCATTACAGTTTCCCGTATGTGCTTTGCACACAGCTTGCCGATAGCCTTAGCCTTTGGCCTGAGCGCCGCCCTTACAATGTCGGATTGATAAATGCGCCCGTTCCAGGCGTAAAAGCCGTTGCCCGTGTCCGTTATCATTTTAAGCACCGTCTTAGAGGGTGCGTCTGTCTCTCCGTGTATAAGCCGTGAAGCCGCCGCACGAATGTTTGATATAATATTTATCGCACACACCCCCTTATATCAGCGAAAGATATTCTTCCGATTTGTTTCGTAAAACTATATAGCCGTCCAGTTCAGCCGCCACGCCGTCTATTCTCATGCGGCTGTCTGTTCCCTTTACAAGCTGTATATTTCCGTTTATGTCAGTCTTTACAGCGGCATTCATCATGCACCACTCATCAACGGGATTTTTGCCTCTGATAATGCGCCTGCTCTGCAAGTCCGCTTTCCATTCCTTCATGGGGTCGGACATTGTTTTCATTCCCTGCCTTACCTCCATAAGGCAGCTGTCCCCGAATTCCGCCGCAAACGCCATCTTAAGGCTGTCATCGATATGCCAGGGGTCATACCCAATATGTACCACCCACAGGTCAAACTCGTCTCGAAGTTCGCAAAACCAATCCAAAAATACCTGCTTGTTTACTTTTTTCCCCGGACAAGTCCGCATATATCCCTGACTTATCCATAGCTTGTAGGGAGCGTTGTCACGTTCTCTTCGGCTTCCTGCCGCGCAAAGCTCATTTACCTTATCCTCAGGCATCCAGTACATAGAGCGGACATAAATGTTATTATCCCCCGAGCGCATAAATAAAGCCTTTGCCGCCGCAAGGTCGACGCTGTCAGCGGCATCAAAGCCGCCTATGCAGTATTTAAAGCCGCCGTCCTCGGGAATAGGCTCTTCGTTGTGCAGCTCGTCATATCTGAGCCAGCTTGCAATAGATGTTTCCTTGCGGTTAAAATCTTTTACAAGCACTGTGGGCTTAAAGCTCGGGTCCTCGTCAGCCTTTTTTACCATGTCCGCCAAAAAGGACTGCTTTTTTATCGTCCCAAGTCCGGGATTTGCTTTTATCCACACCTTGGGGTCGTGCCAGTCGTCCTCGGGGTCAAGCTCATAAATGAGCGGTAAAAAATGCTCGTCCTTGCTCGGATCGTCAATGACCTTGCAGGCATAAGCATACTGACTGTCAAAAATGCTGTCTCTTACAAATCCGTTTGTTGTGATGCAGTATAGCAGCGGTTGATCTCTCGCCGTCATAGCCTGCTTCATAAGGTCGTAAACGTCACGGTTTTTTATAGCCGCCAGCTCGTCAAGCATAACGGCATGAGCATTAAGTCCGTCAAGGCTGTTTGTATTGCTTGCCAGAGCCGCAATAAATCCAAGGTTGTATTTGAACCATAGATCGGATTTGCGCTTGCGTATATGCTTGCTGAGCATAGGCGACTGGAGCCTCATATTGCAGCATTCGTTGTAGCCTTTTTTCGCCTGCTTTTCCCCGGTTGCGATAAAATATATTTCAGGTGCGCCCTCTCCGTCATTGATAAGCAGATCGTAAGCAAGCCCCGAAGACTCCGTAGTCTTGCCGTTTTTACGCCCCTCGATGGTCAGCACCTCATTGTATTGCCTTAAGTCATCGTCATCGACAAAGCCAAATACAGTCTCAAATTTTGCCCGCTGAAAAAGCTCAAGGATAAGCGGAGCGCCCTTTTTACCTGCGGATTGTTTGCAAAAGCTCTGTATAAAATCAATATGCGGCTGTGCAAGCTCAAGGTCAAAATGATACTTGCCGGGCTTTTGTACAGCTTCAAGCCTTTGCTCATATACACGCCTTATCTTGTCACAGGCAGTTATACGCCCGTCAACAACAGCGGATCCGTACTCGATAAGCGCAGAGTTTTTAAGGTCCGCCACCGCTAACCACGCCTTACCGTCTTACATCCGCACTCGGGACAGACTGCTTTGTAAATATAATCATTGCGCCAGAACTCGACCTCATACTCTCCACGCTCAGCCGCAAATACGCATCCGCACTTGGAGCAGTCAAACGTCCTTACCTCAGGGAGCGCACACGGCTCTCCGTGCTTTATGATCTGCATACAATATCGCCTCCCGACCGGATATTATTAAATCATTTTTGATTGGCCTGCTCCTTGCATTCGACTGCAATATCATAGTTTATATCCTCGGCAGGATCAAGCTCCACAATATCATAGCTAAATCTACTATCAAGTATTATAAAGCCGTCATTTTTAAGCTGCCTTTTTATATTTATTCTGATTGTTTCAAGCATATCGGCAGATGCAATAAAGTTAGTTGTGATTATTAATTTTTTCATTTTTCAATTTCCCCAATCAAAACGTCACCGTAATATTAAGCACCGCCGCAGCCACCCAGTAAACCGCCTTTTTGTAATCTTTCTGCCGCAGATAAACCACCGCCGCCGCAAGGTCAAGAATTATAAGCACCAGCGGAAAAACCTGCTCGGGACGTATGACCTCAAATATTTTCTTTATCATTTCTTGCCTTTCTGCCGCTGCGCAATAAACTCCATAAGCTCGTCCTTTATCTCCGCCTCGGGAGTGCAGTCTGCAAGGGTCTTGATTGCCGTGATGTAGTTTTTTATCAGCGTGTTATAAGCCTTACTCTGAGTAGATTCCTTCGTGCCGTACTGATCGGCACCGTTTTTGTAAGTCTCGGTAACGCCGATGTAATAAAGCTGCTCCGCAAGGTCGTCAAGCTGAGCCGACATAAACGCCGTTTGCCGCATAAGCCCCAACAAAGCGTTATACTTGTTTGCATCAATGGCAAGCTCCTTGCTGCCCTCTTTGCAGTACAGCTTTTTGAGCCTGCGAAACTCCTTAGCCGCCGCCGCTCTGAGCTGTTCCGGGGTCTTGCGAGGTATCTCCCCTGCATCTCCCTCAACCTTGCCCTTATCCTCCGCCATAATCTCACACCTCCCGGCAAAAGCACCCACACCCCCCTCGCGCGCCCGCACGCAGGAATATTTATC
>CAMAIG010000120.1 GCA_945835085.1 uncultured Ruminococcus sp.
CAGATTTTTGAAGTAAACCTCATTTTCATAAGATATCATCCTTTCGGGATGTATATTTTCGTCCGATCGCCGCCCCTTGCCTGCGGCCGCTCAAATATTCAGATCGTGAAAACCTCTTGTTAACATATTATCAAATCCTTTCGGATCAAAATCGTCCTGCCGCTGCATTTCTGCAATTGTGCGGTAAATTACTTAGTATCCTGGACTCACTCCTTCATTATCAGCTCTTTTTGAAATAACCTCTGATTTTCATAAGGATCATCCTTTCGGATCTAAGCCACTTCGGACCGGCAAACCACCCGGCACGCGAGGGCTTCCATTTCATATATACAACCGCTCATCAGTCGTTTTGCTATAAAAATAGCCTTACAGCTCCATGGGTCCAATTCCTTTCTGATAGTGAATCAAGCAGGATGCCCGCGGTCATTAGCCGTAAGGTCGTATAAAAAATCCGCACACTTACACTCATCTGTGAAGCTGCGGCTCTTAAAATCAGCTAAATTAAGGATAAAACAAATCGTTTCAAATCCGGAGTGGTATCATTGGATACTGCCTTTAAACTCCGCCCTCGTCAGTCCTTAAAACGAATGCTTCTTAAACGAGCCGCTGCGGGACATCCCTGCAAAAAACTGCTGCTCTGTATCTGCCATTGGACTCGCCTTCCTTTCCAAACTCTTTGCAGAATGCTTCACTTCGGAAGTCTGCTGTTCTGTGAACCGGAAACCCCTTCAGCCCCTCGGCTTACTTTGTGGTTGTTTCCTGTTCCTTGAATATAATATACCACACCTTTTAGCAAAAGTCAATAGTTTTTTGCATAAAATAATGCATATCTTTTGTGCATAATTTTTATTTATAATTGACATTGACTTTTTTGTGCATTTGTAGTAAAATAAAAATGTTGGGGTGTCCTGCACCTGGCTGCGGGAAGCTTCTCCAAATGTTAATCTTTCAAACAACAACAGGAGGTAATAGTAATGGCTGATAATTTTGATATGAGCGCTGACCTCTACACGCTGGTAGATGAAGAGGGCGTTGAGCAGACCTTTGAGCTGATGGACACCTATGAAACAGAAGAGGGCGAGCTTTATTACGCTCTTGTTCCATATTATGACAATCCTGAGGAAATGGTCGAGGCTGACACCGAGCTTGTTATCCTCCGCAGCGAAGAGGATGAAAACGGCGAAGAAACTCTTGCTTCCATTGATGACGACGACGAATATGAGCGCATCGGCAAGATCTTTATGGACAGACTTTCCGAGGTTTATGACGACGAGTAATTTGTGCAAAATCTCCAATTTCTTTCAACATTATTGACAATAATTTATATTGATTTTTTGTTTCAAATGTGATATACTACATTACAGAGAGAAAAAATTCTGCCTTGACCGATGAAGTGTGGTTTTATAATCCAACACTTTTATTTAGGGATTCAGGTCTCCTTCGGCGGATTGCAGACCTCCCGCCGCATTATATGTGCGGGGCAACGGATGCAGGGAGCGTGAAACCGCGGGGCTGTTACCCACCTGCTGCGTGCGGGTTTTATTCGCCACATGGCGGCAAGGCGGTATTATATCAAAATTTTATCCCGATGGTTCTTGCCATCGGGATTTTTTTGCTTATTTGTATTCTATCTGAAGATCAGCTATCTCACCTGTGCCATTTACGGAGTAAAGTCCGATAACAACACCCGTAAATCCGCCCGAAACCTCGCTGGAAAGATATTTTGTCATTGCGTATCCCATTCCCGTTTCGGTGCCGCAGTGGGAAACAAAGAACTTGTATCCAAGGCTGTCTGCCCGTACAATGAGCCTTGCACTGTCTGAAGAAAGCTCCATAACGCTCTGTTCATGCTTTATGCCGCCAATGTTCAGTTTCAATACCGCTTCATATTTGCCGCCCTTTTCACGAACAGCGATATCATAATGCTCATTCTCGCACATATAAATGGTCACGCCGCATTCTCCGTCTGTGACCTTTACATCGGCAGTCAGCTCCATATCAAAATCACGCTGTCTTATGCCGATAAATGTGGGAGAATCCACATCGTCAAGAGTGACATTCGTTCCTCTCAGTACGACCTTTTCCTCCGAAAGATCATAATTCTCCATATGAGGGTGCCTGAGATAGCACCAGTCCACGGAAAAATCGGTATTGCGGAAATTATACAGCTTTTTTTCTTCCTGAACAAAGTCCCCTGCTATCTCATATTCGGCAGCAGCAGTTCCGTCTGTTCCCGCAGTAAACCAGCCATCGTCGTCAAAACGAACAGGCGTCAGAAAAACCTCTCTTCCCAGATGATGATAGGGCTGCCAGATGTGTATCTGCCTGAATCCAAGAGAAAGGATATGCCATTCACCGTTTTTATCGCAGATAAGATCGCCGTGACCGATGCCCTGAATGATCTCGGGAGCCTTGTTGCGGTTTGTAAGCACGGGATTTTTGCTGTAGCTTTCAAAAGGTCCCCATACGGAGCTTCCACGGGCATATGTTATCATGTGACCGTACTCCGTGCCGCCCTCGGCAGCCATAAGATAATAGCCGCCCTCAAGCTTATACATATGAGGGCTTTCGAGATAGCGTCCTCCCGAGCCCTTCCAGATGCATTTGCTGTTAGAAAGCTTCTCGCCTGTTTCAATGTTTATCTCGCACTGAACTACTCCGCTTTCGCCGAAATCATCGGTGCCGTTGCTGATAAAATAAACATGACCCTCATCGAAAAGCAGAGATGGGTCAATACCGCCCTGGTCAACGGTTATAGGCTCTGACCATTCCCCATGGATATCGTCGGTGTAAACGTAGAAATTACGATGAGTGGTGTCGTTTGTGGTCACCATGTAAAATCTGCCCTTATTGTATCTGATGGTCGGGGCAAAAACTCCTCCGGAGCTGTTTATTTTTTCAAGCTCCACCTGACTTTTTCTTGTAAGCACATGACCTATCTGCTTCCAGTTTACAAGGTCATCGCTTTCAAAAAGGGGCACTCCCGGGAAATACTGAAAGGAGCTGCACACAAGATAATATTTTCCTTCCGCAAAGCATACGCTTGGGTCGGGATAAAAGCCCTTCACGACGGGATTATTATATTTCATATTTTTCCTCCCCTAAAAAACCACTCCCAAAAAAAGCCGGGAGTCAGCGTGTCGAAAAAGACCACTTAAATAAAGAGCAAACAATATAGCTATGAAAAACGGCTTAAATACAAAAGTCACCGAGCCACAAAATATAGAAATCTCTGCTGAATATCTAACGAGTTGGCTTCAGCGACACGCTGACTCCCGGAAAAGACCGGGAGTGATATTATGTTTATTAAATCATCAAAGCTTGATAATTACCTTGCCCGCAGCTGTGGGATTTACCTTTACAGACTCGCCGCCTGCAACCTTTACGCTGAAGCTCTTGTCGGTATTGGTATAGGAAACCTCAACACTGTCGCCGTGACGCACAGCGGTAAGTGTGAATACCTTATCCGCATTAAGGTCATATACATTTGCGGTGATCTCCTTGCCCTCGGAGGGAGCGTAGATAACGAACTCTGCTCCGTCAAGGTAATCATACTCGAAGTCACGTTCAAAATTACCGTAAGCAATGATGCTGTCGGGCTTTGCAAGGCAGGGCAGTCCGAAATAGTCATACTTCTTGTTATACCACTTGCCGCCTTCAAGTACCTCGCCGCTGATGATATCCGTCCAGCTTCCCTCGGGAACATAGAATTCCGCTGTGCCCTGATCGTTGAGGATAGGTGCAACGAGGATATTATCACCGAACATATACTGCTTGTCAAGTGTGCGGCAGGCAGGATCATTTGCGTAGTCGATGACCATTGCTCTCATCATAGGAATACCTGTTTCGTGGGTCTTGATAGCCTGTGACCAGATATAAGGCATGAGCTTACCCTTAAGCTTTGTGAAGAAGCGGAGAACGTCTACGCACTCTGTGGAGCCGTCCTTGTCAAAGAGCCAGGGCACACGGTAGGAGGAGTTGCCGTGGAGTCTTGAATGTGTGGAGAAGAGTCCGAATGCAGCCCATCTCTTGTAAATATCGGCAGTTGCAGTTGCCTCAAAGCCCGACATATCGTGGCTGAAGAAGCCAAAGCCCGACATACAGAGGGAAAGTCCTCCTCGGATAGTTTCTGCCATTGAGGTATACTCGGCAGAGCAGTCGCCGCCCCAGTGAACTGGGAACTTCTGACCGCCGACTGTTGCGGAGCGTGCAAAAAGGCACGCCTTGTTCTCGCCGTAATATTCCTTGAGAACATTGAACACAGTCTTGTTGTAAAGATATGTATAGTAGTTGTGCATTGCGATAGGATTGGAGCCGTCGAAATACTTAACGTTTGTGGGTATTCTCTCGCCGAAGTCGGTCTTGAAGCAGTTAACGCCCATCTCGCAAAGCACTCTGAGCTTGGAAGCATACCATTCGCAGGCATCGGGATTTGTAAAGTCAACGATAGCCATGCCGGGCTGCCACATATCGCACTGGAACACGCTGCCGTCGGGATTTTTGATGAAATATCCGCCCTTTACGCCCTCATCGAAAAGCTTGGAGCGCTGAGCGATATAGGGATTTATCCATACGCAAACTTCAACATTCTTGTTAGTTTTGAGTCTGTCAAGCATTGCAGCAGGCTCGGGGAACTGACGCTTGTCCCATTCAAAATCGCACCAGTTGAATTCCTTCATCCAGAAGCAGTCAAAGTGGAACACCTGGAGAGGGATATCACGCTCAGCCATACCGTCAATAAAGGAGCTAACGGTTTCCTCATCATATTTTGTAGTGAAGGAGGTGGTGAGCCAAAGACCGAAGGTATATGCGGGAGGAAGTGCAGGCTTGCCTGTAAGGGTGGTATAATTAGTAAGCACCTCGCCGATATTCTCGCCGCCGATAACGAAATATTCAAGCTTCTCTCCGGGAACTGTGAATGAAACCTTGGAAACAGTATCGGAGCACACCTCGAAGGAAACCTTCTCGGAGGAATTTACGAAAATACCGTAGCCATCGGAGGAAACATAGAAAGGAATGCACTTATAGGACTGATCGGAGCAGGTGCCGCCGTCGGAGTTCCAAACCTCGACATTCTGACCGTTCTTAACAAAGGGAGTGAACTTCTCGCCGAAGCCGTAGAAATATTCGCCCACATTCATGGAGAACTGCTCACGCATATATGTGGTGCGGCTGTCCTGAGGATAGCTCCAGAAGGTGTCGTCCTGAGTGAGGTCAAGGCGTGCAGATGCCTTGAATTTGCTTTCGGAGATAACGGAAGCGCTTCTCCATGCACCGCCTGTAAGGCGCTTGTCCTTATAATAATACTGAACAGTCCAGCTGTACTTGCCCACAACGAGCTTAGTATCTCCCGAAACAAGCTCCCAGCAGTCGTCCTTCTCAACGATCTCGGGGGTATAGCCCTGATCCTCCTCCAGCTCGAACTTAGGGTTGTTGTCAAGAGTGCCCTTATAGTGCTCCATAGTTACCTTGATTACATTCTTCTGTGTGGAAGTGAATGTGATATCAAGGCAAGGTCCGCCCAGGGTCATGCCTCTGTTCTGGATATACTGTGCGGTAGCATAAACGTTGATGCCGTTCTTAACAGGGGTGATCTCATACGCCTGTGAAGCGTAGCTCACCTCATAGCCTCTCTGATTGAGCCAGAAACCGTCTGCAAATTTCATGCTGTTTTCCTCCTTGGTTTATATTAATATTAATTCCTAT
>CAMAIG010000121.1 GCA_945835085.1 uncultured Ruminococcus sp.
TCTCCCGATGCTAAATGGTGATAAATCGGAAAGCCGCATGGAAAAAGCAGACCCCAGAGCCGCACTTACCATGAACTACATCAGAAGCTCCGGCGGATATCCAGCCTTTGACGGAACGGCGGTCAAGTATTATCCTGTCGGTGACAAGATGTTTGAGGATATGCTCGATGAACTAAGAAAGGCAGAGCATTTTATTTTCCTCGAATATTTTATCATCAGGGAAGGAGTAATGTGGGACAGTATCGCAAAAATACTTATAGAAAAAGCTTCAATGGGCGTTGATGTCAGGATAATTTACGATGATATGGGCTGTGTTGCCCTGCTTCCTCCAAAATACTATAAGCAGCTTGAAGCTCTCAGTCCTAATATAAAGTGTCTTGCATTTAACCCCGTGGTCCCATTTCTTTCTCTTGTAATGAACAACCGGGATCATCGCAAGATAATGATAATTGACGGTCACACGGCATTTAACGGAGGAGTAAACCTTTCCGATGAATATATAAATGTCACCCACCCATTCGGTCATTGGAAGGATACGGGCATAAGACTAAGGGGCAAGGCGGTATTAAGCTTCACGGAGATGTTTATTGAGCTTTGGCACACCTTCAGGGACACCGATAATAAGCCTATGCTCATGGACTATGCTCCCGATGTATATGGAAAAGCCTATGAAAATGACGGATTGGTGCAGCCATTTTACGATACTCCCTTAGACACCGAAGCGCTAAGCGAGAATGTTTATCTTGAAATACTTAACCAGGCTGAGAAATATGTATATATCTTCACACCCTACCTTATCATTGACGATAACATGAAAAACGCTCTCTGCCTTGCGGCTCAGAGGGGAGTAGATGTCAGGATAGTAACTCCCGGCATTCCCGATAAAAAAGCTGTTTACAGAATGACAAGGGCTAATTACAGACCATTGCTAAATGCCGGAGTCCGTATATTTGAATACAGCCCCGGATTTATTCATGCAAAAAGCTTTGTAAGCGATGATAAGATCGGTGTTGTAGGGACCATTAACCTTGATTTCAGAAGTCTTTTCCTGCATTTTGAATGCGGAACGCTGATCTACGGCAGCAGTGCTGTGATGTCCCTAAGGGACGACCACATCGGTACAATGGAGCAGTGCCGTGAAATTACTCTTGATAATCTGAAAAAATATTACAGCGGAACAATATCAGACGCTCTTATGAGATTGATCTCTCCGCTGCTGTAAAGGAGAAACGCAAATGAATAACAATAAACCCGGTGTGATATCTGTAAAAAGATTTGTTTTATATCTGATACTTACTGCCGCTGCGGCGCTTTCGGTAATATATTTTAAAGAAGTGTCCTCTGCACTGAAAACTGCGGCAGGAGTGCTTAGCCCGCTTGTTATGGGCTGCGTATTTGCATATATACTTAATATTATAATGAGCGGGTTGGAGAAGCTGTTCTTTCCAAGATCAAAAAACAGGATAATAGCTTCATGCCGCCGTCCGCTGTGCATAGTGCTTTCAATAGTTTCAATACTGCTTATTGCAGGACTTCTCATAAAGCTTATCGTGCCCGAGATAATCAACATAGCTGATGTGATAAAGCAGGTCATTCCCGTTTATACAAGCAGGATACAGGAGCTTCTGAAAGAATATGAGGACGAGATACCTGCCCTTTCGCAGTATATTGCAGACGCTTTTGCAAATCAGTCCATAGACTGGAAATCAATTGTCAGCAATGCGGCAAGCTTTGTTACAAACGGAATGGGCGGATTTATATCCTCTACCGTATCGGTCATTTCGGCAGTTGCGGGAGGAACGGTCAATTTCCTTATCGGGCTAATTTTTGCTATATATATCCTTTTCAGCAAGGAAAAGCTCTTTAGCCAGGCAAACAGGATACTTGACAGCTATTTCACAGCAGCTGCTTCAAAGGTAAGATATGTCTGCTCAACAGCCGATAAATGCTTCAGAAGCTTTATCGTAGGACAGTTTACCGAGGCAATAATCCTTGGTGTGCTTTGTTCCCTCGGAATGCTTCTGCTCCGGCTTCCTTATGCGACAACCATCGGCACACTTATCGGTGCAACAGCCCTTATTCCTGTTGTGGGTGCATATATAGGAGCAGTTGTCGGTGCGCTGATGATACTTGTGGTAAGCCCAATAAAGGCATTGTGGTTTGTGATTTTCCTCGTTATTCTTCAGCAGGTGGAAGGAAATGTTATATATCCAAAGGTAGTAGGCTCGTCAATAGGTCTTCCCGGAATGTGGGTACTTGCAGCGGTTACTATCGGCGGCGGTCTTGGGGGAGTTATTGGTATGCTTATAGGCGTGCCCGCTGCGGCAACTGCATACAGACTTATCCGAAATGATGTCTATAAGCGTGAGAGCATAAAAAATGGCACCGCAAATGCCGATGCTCATGAAGAAGACGATTCAATAATAACGCCGCCTGCTCCCGATAATGAGAAAAAATCGGAGCAGACGGCGGATAACAGACAGGAAAAAACAGAAGTCAGCGATCAAAAACACTCGAATAAACGACCCCCTTCTTCGGCTCACAGCCGCAAAGGCGGAAAAGGTCGGAAACGGTAACAAGATCATATCCCTGAGAGATCAGATCGGGAATTATCATTTCAAGGGCAGCGACAGTATTGTCGTTGCCTTTTGCGTCATGGAGCAGGATAATGGCACCATTGTCTGCCTGTTCCATGACTTTTTTGTATCTTTCTTCGGCGCTGACCTCGGGGAGCCAGTCACTGCAGCCATAGCCTGCAATAAAGGTCAATGGGATAATGTCAAGCATAAGATCGTTTACAGCTATATATGGAGGACGGAAAAATAACGGAGCCTTTCCTGTGATACCAATGATCTTCTGATTTGTAAATTCCACCTCGGCAAGTATCTCGTCCTTTGACATCTCAGGCATAGCGGGATGGGTTTTTGAGTGGTTATTTATCTCACAGCCCATATCAAAGGCACGCTTTGCCTGCTTAATGCTTTCCTCGTTTATCTCATCTCCCACCAGGAAAAACGAGCCTTTAACATGATATTTTTCAAGAATATCAAGGACCTCGGAGGTGGTGGTAGTATTGGGACCGTCATCAAAGGTAAGTGCGATATATTTCTTTTCCATAAAGATTGATCCTCCGTATGAATATTATTTTCATATATTTTAACGCATTATTGGAGGATTGTCAAGAATTTACAGATACTGATACAAAATTTTTCCCTTGTTTGTGCAGAAAAAAAGTGTTCCGTGACAGGTAAAGGGTATGCGGAACTGTAAATTCCATTCGGGATAAAGCTTGACAAAATGCATTTTTTCCGATGATGCGAAAACTGCAAAGGTGATATAGTTTTCCTTTGTCATTGGATTGTCACCCGAAACGAACCATTCCCCGTCGGAAATGACAGCCGAAAGCTTTTCCGAGTCGGAAGCCTTCACGGGGGTGCATGGGTCAAGCTTTCTTCCGCAGCAGGCAACATCGGCTTCTCCTGTGCAGATGCTGATATTGCCGCATTCGGGACATATATAGTATTTATTGTTCTTCATATTGATCTCCTTGATACTGTTTGAAATAAGATTTCCTTCGAGCAGAGTTTCGATGCTGACCGAAAGAATATCGGAAAGCCGGGTAAGCAGATCAATATCGGGGCAGCCAAGACCTCGTTCCCATTTTGAAACGGTCTTGTCCGATATATTCATCATATCCGCAAGCTGTTTTTGTGTGTACCCCATTGATATGCGCAAAAGCTTAATTGTTTTGCCTGTATCTGAGCAGTTCATTGTAAATCTCTCCTTTCTGTATCTCTATTGTAATACATATATAGAAAATAATCAATAAACGCTCCGTTTACCCGTTCTGTCGAAAAAGTAAAAATGTTCATCCGAACAAAAAACTATTTGCAAAATCTGGCTTCAATACTTGCGTTACCGAGCCACAAAACAGAATAGTTTTCGCTATCTCCCCAACGAGTTGGCTTCAGCGACACGCTGAATAAACGCTCCGTTTACCTTTTATATGCATTATATGCAAGAAAAATTTATTAAATTTCTTGTATTTTTACAAATCTTATGTTATAATGAATATAAACTGAGAATTGTGGAGGTAAAATATGAGCAGATCGGCAAAAAATCCATTGGATTGATAAAAGCTATAATCATATCTGTTGTGTTGACACTTGCAGCAGCACTGATACTTATATCGGGTATTGGTTTTGCAATGTCATATTCCATGGTGCAGGAGGGTATATTCAATTCATCAAAAAATGAACTTTCAATGTACTCGGAAAAGATAGATGCTTGGCTTGAAGAGCAGGCTCAGTTCTGCGAGGTTCAGGCAAATGCGGCAGGTCAGCGTGCTTTTCATATGGGAAACAGATCGGGAAATAATGATTTCCTTGACAGCGTTATGACCATAAACAGTGCGCTGCTTGACTGTTATACTGCATATAATGATGTTGAGCTGTTCATGGCAGTAACAGACGTTACAACTCTTCCCGAGGGCTTTGATGCAACTACCCGAGGCTGGTATAAGGCTGCTGTGGAAAAGAACGGACCAATTTTTACCTCTCCCTATATAGATACTGCGACAGGTGCAATGATAATAACCGTGGCATCACCCATACATGAGGGCGGTAATATCGTCGGCGTTTTCGGCTGTGACATCACCCTTGATTACATAATGGAGCTTGTGGGAGAGATGAAGTTTACAGAAAACGGTTATCCCGTGCTTGTTGATAACGAGGGCAATTTCATGGTGCATGGCAATGAAGAATTTGCTCCGAGGGTTGACGGCGGAAATGCTGTTGTAACATCATACAACGATGCAGGCGGAGAATATGCCGATGTTATCTCAAAGCTTGATGACAGCATTTATCTTGATAAAAACAAGGATCATGACGGAAAGAATAAGATATTCATCTTTAATAAGCTTTCCTCTGCCGACTGGACATTGGGATATATCTGCCCCAAGAGTGATATTTACGGCGATCTTAATAAGCTTGCCATAATGTTTATAATTCTTGTGCTTGTTTTCCTTGCAGCAGGAACCTGTGTTGTAATAACTGTAATAAGGATACAGGTCAGACCTCTTAAAAAGATCATTGCTGTTGCGGAGGATATTGCAGCAGGTAATCTTTCGGCAACCTTTGACTATGATTCCGATGATGAGATAGGCGTTCTTTGCAGCAGCTTTGCAAAATGCACCGATACTACCCGCAGATATATCTCGGATATCTCGGAAAAGCTTGACCTTCTGGCAAACGGTGATTTTACAACAAGGGTCAATGATGAATATATCGGAGATTATGCTCCCATTAAGCGCTCTCTTGCAAATATTATCAGCTCAATGAAGGACACTCTCAATAATATTGAGATAGCCTCCAAGCAGGTAAATCTCGGAGCATCAAGCGTTGCCGATTCCTCAACCATGCTTGCACAGGGCGTTCACAACCAGACGGAATACCTTAATAAGCTCAACGGTGATATGGCACATATCATCGAGGGAACCAAGGAAAGCGACAGAAATGCCGAAGAAGCAAGGCGTCTTGCTGGTCAGGCAATGGAAAAGCTTGAAAACAGCAATAACGAGATGAAGAAGCTTCTCAATGCCATGAACGAAATTTCTCAGATGAGCCTGGAAACAGCCAAGATAATCAAAACCATCGACGACATCGCATTCCAGACAAATATCCTTGCTCTCAATGCTTCTGTTGA
>CAMAIG010000122.1 GCA_945835085.1 uncultured Ruminococcus sp.
AATTGTAATTTTCGGCTACTTTTTTCACATAATACAACATGATTTCGGAATTATCCCCGCAGTTTTGCTGTCTGCCATAGTCTATGGCTTTGCAGGCAGACATGAGATGCCACTTTATACAATTTTATCGGACATTTCGGGTTATTCCTCACGGGTGTATGTTATCATAGTAAATCTTCTTCTGACGGCAATAATTGCGGGAATGGCGATAGTTTATTTCGGCGATATGCGGTCGGGCACAGCATTTCTCTGTTTTCTCGGATTTCTGGAAAATGCCTCATATGAATTTGTGAAGATCGAATACTGCGGCAAAAGTATTATTGGCCCTGATTTTCTCTATCCGAGCCTTATGTTCACCATCGTGATGATAGTAATTATCGTATGGCTTTTTGCAGAGATACGAAAGCAGCAGAATTCCTGAGAAAAGTTTTTTGGAAAGTTGAGAGCGTAGTTAAAAATGGAATTGTCACTTATCTGCATAAAGCAGATCTCTGTAATGTTCATTCTCGTTGCAGCAGGTATTTTATGCGGAAAAATCAAGCTTATTGATAAGGAAACAAATTCAAAGCTTTCGGGCTTTGTTCTGGACGTGGTAAATCCCGTTCTGATATTTATGTCCTATCAGAAGGAATTTGACACACAGCTTCTGAAGGGTCTGGGAACAGCCTTTGTTATCGGATTTATATCCTACGGTATAATGATAGGACTGCTTGGGATCCTTTACAGAAAAAGGGACGACGATGAAGCGGTCGTGGAGAAATTTGCAGCGGTCTATTCAAACTGTGCATTTATGGGAATACCTCTCATAAACGGTTTGTTCGGCTCGGAGGGAGTTTTTTATCTCACGGGCTATGTTACCGTTTTCAACATTATGGTATGGACTCACGGAGTAATGCTCTTTGGGGGCAAGGAAACAAAGCTTTCCTTGAAAAAGGTTTTTACATCGCCCTCAATAATTGCCGTGTTTTCAGGACTTGCAGTATTTCTTATGAAACCGCTTACTGCAGGGGTTACATTGCCGGGAGCTGTTTTGCAGTGCCTTGACAGTGTATTAAATGCCGCTGATTATATCGGCAGCATGAACACTCCTCTTGCAATGATATGTGCGGGCGTTACCATAAGCAATACCCGCATAGGCAGCCATATAAAAAATCCCGGCGTTTACCGTGGGGCGCTTCTGAGGCTAATTATCTGTCCTCTCAGCCTCTGGCTGGTGTTCAGATGGTTTCCCATACCTCCTATGGTGTTTATGACAGTGATTGCCGCAGCAAGCTGTCCTGCCGCTGCAACGGGTACGATGTTTGCCCTCAGATATAATAAATGCCCCGAGATGTCAGCAGTTGTCTTTGCAGTAACAACGCTGCTCTCGGCGGTTACGATACCCCTTGCGGTGATGCTCGGTGGAATATAGAATTGAAAGGAACGTTAAATGGAAGAGGTTAAGCTCCCCCCGGGAAGGTCGGAGAAAAGCGCTCCCGATTCGGAAAAAAAGACGGGGATAGAAATAAAAACCATTGTTATCATTTCGCTGGCAATTGCCCTTGTCATTCTTGCAGCAGCAGTGATAATGCTAAAAAATGCGCTGAAGGCTGATGAGGAATATCTGTCCGCACAGGCTTCAAGAGTGTTTGAATATTACGGGGAACGGGACGTTATCGTTCTCGATGACCCTACATACGGCGATATCTGGCTTGATGCCCTCACAGATGTGCCCAGGCATACCCTTGATTTTGACAATGTAAAAGTCGAAAACGGGTTTAAGAATTATTATGAGGACGGCGTTAAGATAAACAAAACGGGCATTGATGTTTCCTATCATCAGGGAGATATCGACTGGGAAGCCGTAAAGGCTGACGGCGTTGATTTTGCCATGCTCCGTGTGGGATACAGGGGCTATGAATCGGGTATGATAAATATTGATGAACGCTTCCATGAATATGCCCGTGGGGCGCTGGACGCAGGACTTGATGTCGGCGTGTATTTCTATTCCCAGGCGATAAACCCCGAGGAGGCATATGAGGAGGCAAATGCTGTCCTTGAGGAGATAAAGGACTATGAAGTAATGTACCCCGTGGTATTTGACTGGGAGCTTGTGGGAGAGGAATCTTCCCGCACCAATGATGTTGCAGCGGAAACTCTCAATGAATGTGCGGCCGTATTCTGCAATACCATTGCCAGGGGAGGACATATCCCCATGATATACAGCGTAAAAAGAATGGCACTTATGAAGCTTGATATGAGCAGGCTTTCGGGCTTTGATTTCTGGCTTGCGGAGTATCGTGAGGAGCCTGAATATCCCTATGAATTCAAGATGTGGCAGTACGCCTCCGACGGAAAAGTAAACGGCATCGAGGGCGAAGTGGATCTTAATATGAGCTTTGTTGATTATTCGGAGGTCAGACGCTGATATGACAAAGAGTATGACCGAGGGCAGACCCCTCAGGCTTATTTTTGAATTTGCGCTGCCCCTTCTTGTGGGAAATCTTCTCCAGCAGCTTTATAATGTGATAGATGCGGCAATAGTGGGAAGAGCCCTCGGCTCGGACGCCCTCGGTGCGGTGGGAGCGTCAAGCAGTGTACAGTTTCTGGTGCTGGGCTTCTGCATAGGCATCTGCTGCGGCTTCGGAATCCCTCTTGCGGCAAGCTTCGGTGAGGGGAATATGAAAAAAATGCGGGGATATATCTTCAATTCCCTTGTCCTCACAGCGATGTTTGCAGTAGTGATAACAGCTGCCTGTGCATTTTTTTGCAAAAGGATACTTGTGATACTTTCAGCCCCCGAGGATATTTTTGCCGATGCATACATATATCTGCTGATAATTTTCCTGGGAATACCCTTTAATCTGCTGTATAATATTCTTGCGGCAGTGCTGAGAGCAGCAGGGGACAGCGTGACGCCCTTTGTGTTTCTTGCGGTTTCTGCGGTGACAAATATAATCCTCGATGTAGTTTTTATAATCCTGTTCGGCTGGGGCTGTGCAGGAGCTGCGGCAGCTACCGTTACGGCACAGGGGATAAGCGGACTGCTTTGTGCAGTCTTTGTGAAAAAAAGGCTTCCCGAGCTTGTACCATCGGCAGAGGACCGAAGGATAAACAGATATTATGCAAAAAATCTTGTTTTCTCGGGCATTCCCATGGGACTGCAGTATTCCATAACCGCCATAGGAAGCATGGTAATGCAGTCGGCTAACAATGGGCTTGGAAGCATATATGTTTCGGGCTTTACAGCAGGAATGAGGATAAAGCAGTTTATTATGTGTCCCTTTGACGCTGTTGCTACGGCAGTTTCGGTTTTCTGCGGTCAGAACCTGGGAGCGGGAAAGACGGAACGCATAAGAAAGGGCATTCTTTCGGGCATTGCCGCTGTTGTGATATACGGAATTGCGGCAGGCATGATACTGATATTCGGCGGCAGAGTGCTGTCGATGATATTCATAGACCCCTCCGATACCGTGGTGCTGGACGCTGCGGGAAAATATCTGCGGTGTCTGGGCTTTTTCTACTGGGCGCTGGGTACGCTCTGTGTATGCAGAATGAGCACTCAGGGGCTTGGATATTCGGGCAGAGCAGTTTTATCGGGTGCAGCCGAGATGGCAGCAAGGATATTCGTAAGTCTTGTATTTGTAAAAAGTCTGGGATTTGATGCAATATGCTGGGCAGATCAGTCCGCATGGGTCTGTGCGTGCCTGTATATTGTTCCCATGTGCTTTCACTGTGTACGCAAGGCAGAGAGAGCATCTGTCAAGAAAAATGCAGATCAAGGAGAACTGTTATGATAGATAATAATTCCGAAAATACCGCCGAAACCGAGGTTAAGGAAGAAACCGCTCCCGATGAGGGCAGACCTCCCGTTGACCCCCATAATAAGCTTTATACGGTTTTGTCCCTGCTTATTTTTGCGGTGCTTTATGTGGGAGTGCAACTTTTTAAGGCGAATTTTACTCTGTCCTATGCCCTTTATTCGGACATTCCCGACAGAGGAAGCCTTGTTTCGGTGCTCAGTGAGATAGGTATGTCAGAGGTGCCCGAGGACTGTGAATTTGAGTATGCCCGTATGCACAAGAATTTTGACAGCAATCTTTTGTATGTTTCCTTTGCACTTCCCGAGAATATAGAAAGTATCGAAGAAGCGGAGGAATTTGCATCGGGGCTTGTTCCCTATGAGTACGGCAATATCGCAGAGGACGAGCGCTTCACCCTTTATCCCGATCCCGACATGAATGCGCTTTATGTATACGGCAGCAGCATTGTCTGCATTGACGACCCTCTGAAAAGATGCATTGTATATGAAGACGAGGACAGCGAAAGATATAAAGCTGTATTTCTGACTGACGAATACGATAAGGGGATAGCTATCGTGCTTTCGGAGGGTGTAAAGATAAACGTGAAATGAGGTCATTGGGGCGTGAATTACAGACTGCGTGTAATATTTGCAGTTGTTTCTGTGCTGATGCTCTGGTTCCTTGCAGTAGGGACAGGGGTATCGGCAGAGCAGGGGAACGATGAGATACGTTTTGTTTATCGGGCTGGCAGCTCCGATCTCGGGATATATATCTGCAACTATTCCGAGGAAGCGTATTACGAAGTTAGCCTTGACGGCGGAAGAAGCTTTGTCCATCTTACAAACAGCAGGGGAATGAGGTTCCCGAAGCTTCCAAAGGGTACATATCAGCTGTGCGTGAGAATGAACCGTGACCCTATGACCGTTACGAACGTTGTTTCCGTAAGCATCAGGGGCGATCGGCAGGTCAGCTTCGGCATAAAAATAAAATGCGAAGGTATAAGATGCGATGCCGACGGTCTTGGCGGGATACGGGTAACTATTGAGGAGCATAGCCGTGACAAGCGGTATCTCATAACCTTTGACGGCGGAAAGACCTGGTCAGCAGCAAAGGAAAGGGTTATTTTAAAAGAAGGCGTTTCGGCGGGATATTACCATGTCCGTGTGCGAACTGCCGAAGCAAACGAGCAGTGGTCGGAAACGGTAAAGATATTTGTCCCCGAGGCGATAACAAGCGACAGGGCATATATAATGGCACCTGTGATAAAGCAGCTTCCCGACCTTCCCACAGGCTGCGAGGTCACTTCCCTTGCAATGGCACTGAATTATTACGGCTTAGAGATAAGGAATACTATCCTTGCGGATTTTTTCCTTGAAAAGGCAGCATACCGCACAGGGGACTACAGAGAAAAATTTGTGGGAAATCCCCGTGATATCAATGCATACGGCTGCTTTGCGGGAGTAATCGTAAAATGTGCGGAGAAATTTCTGGCAACCGTCCGTTCAAGAGAGTTCGAGGTCATTGATCTTACAGGCTGCGAGCCTGATACGCTTTACAGATATGTTGACAAGGGATATCCCGTGATAGTCTGGGCGACCCAGAACCTTGTTGAGGTAAAGCGTGGAGCTTCATGGATAGATAAGGAAACAAAAAGGATAATCACCTGGACTGCCAATGAGCATTGTATGCTGCTGGTGGGCTATGATAAAAAAGGTAAGGTCGTAATGGTGAACGATCCCCTTAAAGGCAGCTGCACTTACAGCATGGAGCTTTTTGAGCAGAGATTTGCAGATTTGGAGAAACAGGCAATAATTATCGTAGAAAAGGAAGAAAATTAAGCAGATTTATGCAAAGTTTTCAATTACTTAACAATTGATTATAAGTTTTGTGATAATAGATATTTATAAA